>CAILXE010000229.1 GCA_903838095.1 uncultured Chlorobiaceae bacterium | reverse complement strand
TAATGTTGGTGTGCTTGAGACCTTGCAGCGGTTGGGCTGGAAGCCGGATATTATTCACTGTCACGACTGGCATGCAGGTCTTATTCCTCTTCTTTTGAAGACGTTGTATGCGTCTCATGATTTTTTTCGGGATATAAAGACGGTTTTTACTCTTCATAATATTTATCGCCAGGGTATTCTGCCCTACAAGGCATTCCAGCGACTGCTTCCGGATGAGGTATGTTCATCATTGAATTGCATCAATGATGAGGTTAATATGCTCTGTACCGGTGTTGAACATGCTGATCTTCTGACGACGACATCGAAATATTATGCCGATGAGATTGCTCACGACGGACCGCTGACGTTTGGGCTTGGTCGGGTTATCGGGGAGTTCCAGGCGAACTTTTATGGTATTGTTAATGGCATCGATATCAGGCAATGGAATCCTTCGACTGACAAACTCATCAAAAAGCGTTACAGTATCGAAAATTTTGAGGGCAAGCTTGATAATAAAAAGGCATTACTTCAGGAAGCAGGGCTTCCATTCCGTGAAGGTATTCCTGTGGTGGGCGTGATCGCCAATTTTGATGAATTTCAGGGTGCGGATCTTCTGCAAAAAAGTCTTGAGCAGCTTGCAGGCCTCGATATTCAGTTTATTATCAGCGGCTCCGGTGAAAAACAGTATGAAAAGGTTTTTCAGGATTTTGCGTTGGCACATCCCGAGCAGATAAGTTTTCAGACAGAATATTCTGATGCTTTGTTTCATCTTTCCATTGCTGGTCTGGATATTCTTCTTATGCCCGGTATGATTGAATCGTGCGGCATGATTCAGATGTTTGCCATGAGTTATGGAACGATTCCAGTTGCTTATGCCGGAGGCGGGATAGTGGAAACAATCGAAGATCATCTTGAGAAGAGAGGCTCTGGATTTATTTTTTATGACTATACCAGCGAATCGCTTATCGAAAAGCTCAAGGAGGCGATGATCTGCTTCCATGACGAGGAGAGTTGGCAAGAGATTGTTGCCAATGCCATGACTCGGGATTTCACATGGAAAAACTCGGCGGAAGAGTATGATCACTTGTACCGTGAACTTCTTGAACAATAGGCTGTTATGGTGCAGAAAACAAAAGTTCTTTTTCTTGACCGTGATGGTACCATCAATCAGGATACCGGTTCTTATATTGCGACAAGGGAGCAGTTGCAGCTTATAGATCGTGCCGATGAGGCTATTGCACTGGCAAAGAGTGCAGGGTTTCATATAGTTATTGTGAGCAACCAGGCGGGTATAGCACGAGGCATCGCTACAGTCGAACAGGTTGAGGAGGTTAACCGCTATCTTAACGAGCTGCTTTCAAAGAGAAACGCCGGATTTGACCGTTGTTACTACTGTCCATTTCATCCCGAATATCCTCATCCCGAATACGATCGTTATGTCGATTTCCGTAAACCTGCAACAGGTATGGTTGAGCAGGCTATTGATGAATTTTTTTCCGAAGGGTTGATTGTTGACAGTGGAGCTTCTTTTTTTGTCGGAGATAAAATGCTTGATGTTGAGTGCGGTATGCGTGCCGGACTCCGGTCGGTGCTGGTCCGAACCGGGCACAATGAGGAAGCGCTCTGTTTGAGTCGCAATATTATTCCCGAATATGTGGCTGATGATCTTTATAAAGCAGTGACGGAGTATATTCTTGTTACGTCATGATCGTTTTTTGCATCATGCTTTACGCATTTTGCGGTCATGCTGACTCTTTATGTGCACATTCCCTTCTGTAAGGAGCGCTGTCTTTACTGTGATTTTTATCTGGTTACCGGCCTTCAGCACATCGAAGCCTTTTTCAGGGCACTCTCTCTTGAAACAGCATCACGATCGGCTGAGCTGAAAGGAAAAGCTGTGAGCGCCATTCATTTTGGCGGTGGTACTCCTTCACTTGTGCCAGTGCATTTCCTCACCGGATGGCTTGAGGAGCTTGCTGACTTGTGCACCTTTTTGCCTGACATTGAGATCGCTCTTGAAGCCAATCCTGAAGATCTCACCACAGCAACAATGGATGAGCTTCGGGCGGCGGGGATAACGCGACTCAGTATAGGTGTTCAGTCATTTACTGACGAAAAGCTCCGGGCGCTTGGTCGCACTCATACCGCGCTTGAATCTCGGCAGGTGACCGACGGTGCGCTTCAGAGATTTAATTCGGTAGCTGTTGATCTTATCTGCGGAGTTCCGGCAGAGCATCTGGCAATTTGGGAAGCTGATCTCCATACAGCAATGGAGCTCCATCCCCAACATCTGTCAGTCTATATGCTTTCTGTTGAACCAAAGACGCGTCTTCATTGGAACATATCGAAAGGGATACTGACGGTGCCTGATGACTCCTCGCAGGCCACGTTTTATGAAAAAGCGATCATTGAGGCTTCACGTTATGGATACAGTCATTACGAGGTTTCCAATTTTTGCCTGCCGGGATATCATTCCCGTTATAATCTTGCAAGCTGGAAGCGTGAGCCATACCTTGGTTTTGGCCCATCGGCGCACAGCTTTCAGGTTTCTGAAAAGAGCGAAGTGCGAACGGCAAATGTCTCAAGTTTGAGCCGATATCTTGCTGATCCCGAAAATGCGGTGGTGTTTCGTGAGGAGCTGTCGGCAGAAGAGCGGTTTACTGAACAGGTTTTTCTGACTTTGCGAATAAACAGCGGGCTTGATGTTGAGTTTTTGCGAAAAGAAAATAAATTAGGGCAATCCTTTTTACAGAGTATTGAGCAATTTGCAGAAAAAGGATGGATCACGCAGAAAGAGGGGTGTCTTTACCTGACCGATAAGGGTTTTTTGTTTGCCGATCTTATTGCCGGCGATCTTATTTTCGGCTAATCCAAGTTATAATCAGCGCACGTTTTATCTATGACACACCGGACGATTAACCGCATTCTTGCCGCTCTTCTTTTTCTTGTTGCAGAAGTTTTATATCTCCGTACCATGGCCCCAACCTTTTCGTTTTGGGATTGCGGGGAGTTTATTGCCACAG
>CAILXE010000228.1 GCA_903838095.1 uncultured Chlorobiaceae bacterium | reverse complement strand
CCTTTTTTGAATCCTAAGGCAAGCGAAAGAAGTGGTTATCCAACACAGAAACCAATTCTTTTATTGGAAAAAATAATAGAGATTTCTACGGAAAAAGGAGATTGCGTCCTTGACCCTATGTGCGGAAGTGGCACAACATTGGTATCTGCAAAATTGTCCGATAGAAATTATATAGGTATTGATATTTCATCTGACGCAATTGAAATGACTAAAGCAAGATTATTAGAACCAATTAAAACAGAATCCAGATTGTTAGATGTCGGAGAAGAAAGTTATCTGGATAAATCTGATTATGAAAGAACAGTACTTAAATCAATGGACGCTGTTCCAGTAGAAAGAAATAGTGGAATTGATGGTTTTATATATCTTGATGACCAGCATATCCCCATAAAAATTCAGAAACACAATGAGAGTTTGGAAGTAGCAAAAAGAAAATTAATTAATGCAAGTAAAAACAAGAATTCTAAATTGATGATTTTAGTTAGAACTCATAAAGAAATCGAAAACTCTCTTTTTGCTTGGGCTGATGAAAATGTGTTGATAATTGATTCGCACGATTTTCAAATAAAAGAGTTATTGAATAAATTTAGAAATATTGAAATAAAAATAAATCTCTTGCAAACTTAGAGCGTGCCAACAAAGCGTTTCTCAGAAACCAAGTCATCATGAGCGCCCTGAGCAGGTAATCGGAACCGCCATTTCATGCAGAATCACGCTAGATTTCAGACGCGACGCTAAAAAAATTCTGTAATATTCTTGCAAACCATTAAACGCAAACAAGGCATCTTCAACTGAGGACGCCTTTTCTCATCCCAGCTTTTCGAGATCAGCAGGCTGGTGGGACGAGTTGGAAGCCGAGCTTCGCAGCTTTCTTTTTGAAATACTTCACTTGCTATCTCTTTGTCACACGCTTCCACTTGCTGTGTGTAAAAATCATACAACTCCAGAGATTGTTTCAACACAAATAGATGCTCCTCCCGCCAGGTCCCCGTTAATGCCTGTCCGATCTCTTCTTCGCTTTTCTTGCAACCCGGATCCCGAAATGCTGCCAACAGCTGCGGGGATCGCTCTCCCTCTACAATCGCGCGGATGATCGCCTGGCCTGTCTCGCCCCATCACATCACTCAATGCTTGAGACAATTGCAGGTTCATTTGTATTAAAGCTTTCTGCATGTGCTGGATGTGCGGCGCTCTATGTTCGAGCAGTTGCCGAGTATTTCTGAAAAGCCCAGTGCGATAGTTCCGCACGCCGGGATTTGTGCGGGGCCTGTCGGGTAACGGGCAGCTCTACCGCGATGCCTGTTCTTGGCGCAATAAGCAAAGAGCCATTGAAATCTCGTTAGCATTATGCTAAGATAGGGGCGTGTACAAAATCACCTACACTACCCAAGCTGCTAAAGCCCTGCTCAAAATGCCCCGAAATATTGCCCAGTTGATTCGGGAAAAAATGGAGCAAGTCGCCGATGACCCATTTGCGTCAATTTCAAATGCTAAAAAACTACAAGGTAGGCCAGGTTATCGTTTACGGGTTGGTGATTGGCGCGTGATTTATGAAATCAATAAAGACCAAGTGGTAATTATTGTTATGAAAGTTGCCCCCAGGGGCGAGGTGTACTAATGAGCGTACAAGTAATCAAACAAGGTGATAAACCCGAATGGGCAGTCGTTCCTTATAAAATCTATCTGGAACTCGTTGAAAAAGCCGAAATGCTGCAAGATGTTCAAGATTATGACAGCGCAAAGGCAGCTTTAGAACGCGGCGATGATGAATTAGTTCCAAGTGAAGTAGTTTATGCCATTCTCGATGGCGAAAACCCTATAAAAGTTTGGCGCGAATATCGCAGAATGTCACAGCCAGAGACCGCCGAAAAAGCGGGGATTAGCGTTCCATATTTATCGCAGTTGGAAACCAATAAACGCAAAGGCTCACTTGATGTTTTATCGGCCATTGCCAAAGTTCTGCAAGTTTCTCTCGACAATATAGTTACTTCGCAACCTTAAAACAGGCCAGCGATGGTCGGTGGGGCAGTTACCCACCCCGCCGCCACTCCCGAACCGGACATGAAACTTTCGCTTCACGCAGAGCGGAGCTCTTCAGAAAACAGGCTCTTGTCACACCGCACCTACGGTGGGTGCAGGTGTGAGCACTTTGTCCGATGGACTTCATCGTGACAGTCCCACAAGGGGATGATATGACCGTGAAGTAATACCAAGTTAGCAGGCGTGTTGTCGTTGTGATTGCCGTCTCGGTGGTAGACTTCGAGGTGGTCTTCTGTCAGGAAACGTAGTCCGCAGAGCATGCAGCGGCCTTCTTGTCTTTTCAGCAGTGTTACAACCCGTTTGGGTTTGGATGGGTCTCTCCCCAACCGGTCTATCCAGTAGGCCCAGTCCCCATCGAACGGGGATTTGCTACCCAGTACCTTAACATGCCGTTTGATCGGCGTATCTGCGTACTTGGCAAGAGTGGCTTTTCCATCCGAAAAGTCGAAGCGGTTACGTTTGCGCGGCCAGTAGCGATGTTTCCGCCAGACACAACTTTTGCGGGGGTTTTGCCATTTGGCCCATTTCGATAGTTTCCAGTAGAGCTGGTGGTCCATGCTGGTTTGGCAGCTTTGCTCTTGGCTTCCCGCTTTCGACCCGCGTTTACCAGGCGCACGCCGAGGGAAGGGGCTGTCTCCCGTTCACCAGGGAGGCAGGGGTT
>CAILXE010000227.1 GCA_903838095.1 uncultured Chlorobiaceae bacterium | reverse complement strand
TCTACGGTCGCAGCAGGCACAATTATTCTTCGCCAGAGAGGCACCGTTATCAAACCTGGCATCAATGCCGGTCTGGGACGTGATCATACTATTTTTGCTCTTGTTGACGGTGTCGTGACATTTCGCAACGGACGCAATAATAAAAAGCAGGTCAACATACTTCCCTGCTGAGCCATGTCTGTTACTCAATAAGTTTTGAATAAAAAAAGCCGTCTTGTTTTAAGTCGGCTTTTTTTATTATATGCAACAGCGTTTTATCAAAAAATATATATCTGTAACATCTCCTCACTTTACACCTTTAAATAATTATCGAATTATGAAAATCACCGTTATTGGAGCGGGAAATGTCGGGGCTACAGCAGCTCTTCGTATTGCGGAAAAACAGCTTGCAAAAAATGTTGTTCTGATTGATATCGTCGAAGGCGTTCCCCAGGGCAAGGCTCTTGATATGTACGAATCAGGACCTGTTGGCCTGTTTGATACTTGTGTGTTTGGCTCCAATGACTATAAAGATTCCGCTGATTCTGATATTGTTCTGATTACGGCCGGACTTGCAAGAAAACCAGGCATGTCAAGAGAGGATCTCCTGATGAAAAATGCCACGATTATCAGGGACGTGACGAAAGAGGTCATGAAATATTCTGCCAATCCGATTATCGTCATGGTCTCCAATCCGCTTGATGTGATGACTTTTGTTGCCCAGAAAGCAAGCGGCCTTCCTAAAGAGAGAGTTATCGGCATGGCTGGCGTTCTTGACACCGCACGGTTCAAAAGCTTTATTGCCGAAGCACTCGATATCTCCATGCAGGATATCAGCGCTCTGGTGCTTGGTGGACATGGCGATTCGATGGTACCGGTTGTCAATTATACCAATGTTGCAGGCATCCCGCTGACAGAGCTGCTGCCACAGGACAAAATTGATGAACTTGTCACTCGCACAAGAAATGGCGGCATTGAAATTGTCAACTATCTAAAAACAGGTTCAGCATTTTATGCGCCAGCCGCTTCGGCAGTTGAGATGATTGAAGCTATCGTGAAAGATCGCAAACGTATTATCCCCTGCACGACCCTTCTTGAAGGCCAGTACGGAATTGACAATGTCTTTTGTGGCGTTCCGATAAAGCTTGGCAAAAACGGCGTTGAGCAGATTCTTGAAATCAATCTCTCTGGTTCGGAACTTGAAGCACTCCAGCAATCAGCGGCAATTGTCGACGAAAACTGCAAGGCTCTTGCAGCACTGCTTGCCTGAATCGCCTGCGTATAAGAACACTTCACAAAAAGCGGTCGAAAGACCGCTTTTTTGTTTCAGAATTGATATTCATGGCCTTCGGCTTTACAATGAGGGTTCTTCGTGTGTAATACAGTGTATAGCTCCCAGCCCCCAGACAAGATCAGTGCAATCGATTCCCACAACGTTCCTCTTCGGGAAAAATTCCTGCAATATCTGAATAGCTCTCTGGTCTTGTGGACAACGGTAGGTTGGCACAAGAACTACCGAATTTGCAATATAGAAGTTTGCATAACTGGCCGGCAAACGACATCCATCATGCAAAACCGGCAAGGGCATAGGCAGTCTTACCACCTTGAGCGGATTGCCATCAAGATCCGTGTAACGCTGCAGCCTCCTGTAATTTTCCTGCAAAGCCTCATAGTTCTCATCTTCAGGATCATCCTCAACAGCAATCACCACTGTCGTTTCATTGACAAAACGCGCCATATCATCAACATGACCATCAGTATCGTCGCCCACAATGCCGTCGCCAAGCCAGAGGACTTTTTCAATGCCAAGATAACGGCCAAGCGCACGCTCAATCTGCTCGCGACTCATTGACGGGTTGCGGTTAGGATTCAGAAGACAAGCCTCACTCGTCAGCAGAAGCCCTTTTCCGTTGACATCAATAGAACCTCCCTCAAGAATCATGCCGGGAGAAACAAGAGGTAACTGCTCCAGCGCAGCAATCATTTCTGGCACGGCATTGTCATGATGAAAGGAGAAATATTTTCCGCCCCACGCATTGTATTCCCAATTCATGATAACTTTTTCAGTCATCCCGTTTTTCTGGCGAAAAACATAGTTCGGCCCATGATCCCTGCACCAGGCATCATTGGTTGGAATACGATGAAGAAAAATACGTTCTCTCCGAAGCTGCTGATGAGCCGAGTTGCGAAACAAGGTCAACACCTCTTGCTCCATTCCTGCATCAACCACATTGATATGTACCTCCTCCGAAGAACTCAGCCATGCCGCAATGTTGATAAACACATCAGGAATCGGCTCGAACTTGCCCGGCCATGTCTCAAAGCGGTGTGGCCAGGAGAGCCAGGTTGCCTTGTGAGCAGCCCACTCAGGCGGCATAAAATAAGTCGTTTCAGCCATAAAATGTTCGTCTCAGGATTTGGCACGACCGGCAACTAACGCTTTGATGCGTTTGATACGCTGTAAAACAGGCGGATGAGAATAGTTTAAAAAAACATAAAGGGGATGCGGTGTAAGATTTGACAGATTATTGCGTGCCAACTTTTTCAGTGCATCGGCCAGAGCTGACCCATGCTCATAGGTCGAAACCGCATAAGCATCAGCTTCATACTCATGCTTTCTTGAAAGGGCATTCATGACAACAGAAAGGATCCATTCTATCGGCGTATAAAGAAGCATGAAAAAAATCAGACTCCCATAGACAGAGGTATCCGTCATGAGAAAAGCATCAAAAAGAGATCGGTTATTCATAAAAAGAGAGAGAAGAAAAAAAATCACACCGAGATGAGCGAGGCTCAGGAACGTCGTCACAACAATATGCTTTTTCATGAAATGACCTGTTTCGTGAGCAAGCACCGCAACCAGCTCATGAACCGTATGCGAGGAAATCAGTGTGTCAAAAAGCGCAATTCTCTTGTATTTGCCAAATCCTGTAAAAAAAGCATTTGCTTTTTCTGAACGTTTTGATCCATCAAGAACATAAATGTCGGAAAGAGGAAAACGCACCCTGGAAGCGTAGCGCATTATTTCACTCTTCAGCTCTCCATCACCAAGAGGGACAAACTTGTTAAAAAGAGGCATAATCAACGTTGGAGCCACGTACTGGAGCAAAAGAGAGAAGATCATCATGCCGCCCCATGCCCATAACCAGGCCATTGATCCGGCTACCTCAAAAAACCAGAGTAGTGCGGCAAGCAGAGGCGTGCCAAGAAGAACACCAAGCAAAAGCGCTTTGAGGATATCCAAAACAAAAACCGCCGGTGTCGTTTTATTGAAGCCAAATTTCTCCTCAATAATAAAGGTCTCACAGGCGCTGAAAGGAAGGGCGACAATCGACTGCAGAAGCAGCAGCGTCCCAATATACAGCACCCCTGTCACAACCGGATTAAAACCATATCCCCTCAAAAACTGGTCGAGCAGATTAAAGCTTCCCGTAAACCAGAAAAGCAGAAGAATAAGAAGATCAATAGCCGCGCTGAACAGAGACAACGTGGTGGTGGCACCAAGATAGTCACGTGACTTTTTGCAGGCCTCCTTATCAAACAGTCTTGCAAACTCCTCAGGAATCCCGGCCGCAGCAGCCCTGAGATTGAGCAGTTCTGAAACCAGCCTGACCAGAAAAGTAATAATCAGGGTAAAAAATATAACCGCGCCAAATATGTTCATAGTAAATGAGATCGTTTATTCATCAAGAAACCGTCTCTCCAAATCCTTGTAGGTGTCGATACGGCGATCGCGCAGAAACGGCCAGTGCGAACGATAAAAACCTATGCTGCTTCGGTCACACTCTGCGAGAACAATGGCTTCATCCTGATGAGCAGCATCGTTGATGATCTGACCGAATGGATTACAGATAAAACTGTTGCCCCAGAACTCCAGATCATCTTCTGTTCCTACCCTGTTGGCCGCCGCAACAAAGACTCCATTGGCAATCGCATGACTGCGCTGTATGGTTATCCATGCATCCTGTTGAGAACGACGCACATCGGTTGAACGTTCATTTGTTGCCCAACCAATTGCTGTTGGATAAAAAAGAATGTCTGCGCCCTTGAGTGCAGTCAGACGTGCAGCTTCAGGGTACCACTGATCCCAG
>CAILXE010000226.1 GCA_903838095.1 uncultured Chlorobiaceae bacterium | reverse complement strand
GCTGACATAATAAATGAAATTAAATGGTTCTTGGTTACTCAACGTCCATGTTGTTGGTTTTGTTGGAGATGTAAAGCATGCCGATAACAAAGCTTACACTTGCAATCAGTATCGGATACCAGAGACCGGCAAGCGGATCGGCAGGAGGCAGACCAGGCGCTGGACGGGTTGCTTCAACAAGACGGGTTGAGATAAGCGGCACCAGACCACCAAAGACGCCGTTGCCGATATGGTAAGGCAGTGACATCGAAGTGTAGCGGATACGGGTCGGGAAGATCTCAACAAGGAACGCGGCAATCGGGCCGTACACCATGGTGACGAAAATCACCTGGATGAGAACGAGACCAATCATCTTGAAGTAACTCTCCTGGGGCAGAGTCGCTTCCTTCTTTGTTTCAGGTTTCAGCTTGCCTGCTGCTGCAAGTGCGGCCTTTTTTGCCTCATCAAGCGGGATGGTCTCCTTTTTGGTCTCTTTGTAGGTCGTGCCATCAGTGAAGGTTTTCTTTGTGATGGTCGTGGTGACGGTGTCAGTGCCTTTTACCGCCTCTTTTTTCTCAACAGTAGTCTTCTCGACAACCTCGGTTTTCTGTTTGAGATCAGCCTCATTGTACATGAGCGTGTAGATCGGTCTGTAAGCAATAACTGCAACAAGCATACCTGTCATCATGATGTACTTCCGTCCGATTTTGTCGGAAAGGGCACCAAAAATAATAAAGAATGGTGTACCGATAAGCAGTGCAATTGAAATGATCATGTTGCTCTGCACAAACTCAACATTACAGGCATTCTGCAGGAAGGAGAGTGCATAAAACTGACCAGTGTACCAGACAACACCCTGACCGGCGGTTGCGCCAAGAAGGGCGATCAGCACCATTTTCAGGTTGTCCTTTTTCTTGAAGCTTTCAGCCAGAGGGTTTGCGGAGGTTTTGCCCTCTTTTTTCATCTTGACAAACATCGGCGATTCAGACATCTTCATGCGGATAAAGACCGAAACTCCGACAAGAAGCGCTGAAAGGATAAAGGGAATGCGCCAGCCCCAGTCAGAGAAAGTTTCCACGCCAAGTGTCTGGCGGACAATGAGAATAACTCCGAGCGCAAGAAAGAGGCCCAGTGTTGCCGTTGTCTGGATAAAGCTGGTCCAGAATCCCCGTTGACCTGTCGGAGAGTGTTCTGCGACATAGGTTGCCGCTCCACCGTACTCACCTCCAAGAGCAAGACCCTGCAATAATCGCAAAGCAAAAACAATCGCAGGTGCAAAAAAGCCGATCGTTTTATAACCGGGAACAAGACCAATGGCAAAAGTTGAACCACCCATGATGACCAGGGTCACAAGGAAGGTGTATTTCCGTCCGATAAGGTCGCCAAGACGACCAAAAAAGAGAGCGCCAAACGGCCTGATGACAAAACCAGCGGCAAATGTAGCCAGAGTGGCAAGCAGCGCCGCAGTCGGGTTATCTTTTGGAAAAAACTGTTCGGAGATAATTTTCGCAAGAGTACCGAAAATATAAAAGTCATACCATTCGATGAGCGTTCCAACCGAGGAAGCAGCAATAACCCGCCGGGTGCTTGATACCTCTTCGGTTTGAGAAACGTTTGTGACATGTTGTGCCATAAAAGTTTGCTTTGATTGTTAAAAAAAATGTACTGAACTTTTTTCGGCCGATTGTTGACCGGCTTAATGTGTCATGTGCCTACTTGATAAACTCGTGCTCGTTTTCCTTGACAACCAGCACCGGACATGGAGCGCGACGAATAACGTGTTCGGCTACGCTGCCGAGAATCATCCGTTTCAGTCCCCGCCGACCATGCGAACCCATGATGATGACATCAGCCTCCTGGCGTTTTGCATAATCAAGAATACACTCTTCAGCAAATCCTTCATAGATGACATAATCGGCAACAATGCCTGCCATCTTTTCCTCTTCAATCAGAGAAAGAAGTTTTTGTTCTTCTTCAGCACGCTCCTTTTCAAGGCCGTGTGAATAAGTGATCGTTGGGTCGTTCTCAATAACGCCTACCAGAAAGACTTGCCCATTGGAAAGCCTTGCAAACTCGTTGGCGTATTGCAGCGCCTTGCGCGACAAAACAGAGAAATCAACCGGGCAGATGATTTTTTTGATGGTAATCATAGTACCGCTGTTGTGTTTAAGTTATTGGATTTTAATGCATTGAATCTGATATACTACAAAAAGAACACTTTGAAGCTGGCCAGTATTCACCTGTTCATCTATGTTCCAGGCAAAAAGGTATGCACGAAGAGCGGACGCTTTTTACTCACGCAAAACAGTGTCAACATGTTCAGTGCCAAAAGGCAGTAGAAACCTGAGTATGCAGAAAAGGTTTCAGTATGCCGGAAAAATGTAAAACAAAGATAATTAAGCCTGTTCGCGTCTAAAATACTGTCGGCTTTCTCACAATATCACCAAATCCCCCAAAGTAACAATTGTTATTTTAAGGGAATACCACCTTCACAAGAATTGAAACGGATATAACAAAGGAAATATAAAAAAGAAAGCCGTAGTTCCCTACGGCTTTCTTGACAGTAAGGCAGAAATTTAGAAGGTCACTGTTGCATACAGTTCACCGCGAAGCTGGTTGTTTCTTTCGTAAACATCACCATCAACTACGCCAGCCGAACTTGCGCGATAGCGAAGAGTTGGTGTCAAGCTGAAAGTGCCAGTTGCTGATTCATGAACTTTGACGTTGTACTGTGCCCAGACAAAAATGTTACTGTACTTGTAATCGGTTGCCCATGTTTTGTCGGTGGTACGGTTGTAATCAACCCAAGCTGTGACTGGGCCGGATTCGCCTTTGACCCTGAGGAGGTAGCCACTGTAGTCAACAGAAACATTCCCTAATGTATGTGCATCATAGGCATTGCCCCTGGTATCTTTGCAGATAGTGTAGAATCCGCTGAGGCCGATCTTTGACTTGCCGGAAGGAATAGTGACATTCGCACCAAATGTATTCGGCGAAACATCGCGATAGATCGAACCATAGACGTCAGTCAGTGAAATGATTGCCTGTGGTTCAAAAGTTACATCACCGATATTCGTCTTATACGTAAGATGTAGTAAATAGCCGTCATTTAAAAGACCATTATCACTACCGACAGTGTTGTCGTTTTCAACTGTGGAGTTGTTGTCGTAAACAACAAGAGTTCCGTTCAATTCGCCACCACCTATTTTGGTGCCGTAGTTGAGTCCAAAAATACGGTCAAAATTGTATGTAGCTACAGGGATATCAACCGCAAACACTCCTCCTGTGGTTATGCCTCCAACCGCATGGGCTGTTGTGGGAATTGGATAAAGGCTAAGATCAAAAATCGGGTTATTCACACTATTGAGCGGAAGACGTCCGATACTGTAGTGGCAATTTTCAAGAGCACGTCCAAAATAGAAATTGGAGACCTCAAGATTATAGGCACCTGCGCTGCCACTTGCAACAGTTGACCAGCCTCCTGCAACAGCCGCACCAGAAGCAGTTTCCTCGCTCTGAACCAAAGACTTGAAGAAATATCCGCTGCCAAGATCAGCAGTAGCTTTCAAACGGATACGATACTGAAATTTAATATCGTCCGAATTCGTTGTTTTTGGTGAGCCCACTTCCTCTGTGTTATTGAATTCACTTCTCAAGCGGACCGCAGCATCTCCACCGATCTTAAGTTCGGCCGATGCCGGTGATGCGTATGACAAAACTGCAAACATTGCAGCAAGCGATAGCATTTTTTTCATTTTCTTTTCTCCGTTGTTTGGTTGGTTGTGTGTGTTAATCAATAAAAATAATTTACGGGCATTGCTTATTAACCACGATAAATAACGTCGTTTTATTGGTTAAAGTGGCCAGTGTAATGCAAATATAATAAAATAATCATGAATTGAACAAATATAAGTTTTCTTTGTTATTCAGAATATTCAATGGGTGGCGCTTATCTTTAAAAATCGATAATGATACCCGCAGTGGTATAGCTTTCCGGCTTGTAAAAATACATGCCATGACGGCTGATACCGTTATAGTAGTTGCAGGCTACTCTCACCTTTTCCAGACCGATGCCATTGAGACGAATCCCGGCTTGCAGATTCCATGTTCCCCTGTGTCCTCTTGTTGTTGCAAGTGATGGTTGCCAGATGGGTAGCAGTTTGAAGTCCGCCGCCAGATAGGTGTTGTATGGAGTGGAGAGCTCAGCGCCCGCCTGGAACGAATGTGGGTTGATTCCATCAGGAAGTGAGTGGTACAGGTACTGGTAGCCGGTATAGAGGCGATGCCCAGGTGAACTAAGAGCAAAAACAAGGTTCACGAATTCCCGGCTGTAGGTGAAGGGGATATGGGGGGCGCCAGCCTCCTGAATCCACTCTCCGGCATCTCCGGCATCCTCGTCATAGTGTCCATCTTCAAAATGAGCTGAAATGTGGCTGATTCGTGCTCTTGCGCTGAATTCGTCAAAAGGGAGTTTCTTGCAGTTGATCTGCTTTTTCCAGCTTGCGTTGATGCCGAACAGGTAGTCAACAGTATCAACCGGAAACTTGAAATTATTTTTACGACGCAGAAGAGAGTATGTTCCGAAATCAACTCCAGCGGCAAATGTTTTATTGTCGTTTTGATAGAGGTCGGTGGATGATCCGATGTCAAGCTGGAGTGAACTTTCACCAAGCCATGGCATGACGGCAACTCTTGGTTCAAATGGATCGGCCAGAAGCGGCTTGAAGATTGTTTTGGTGGATGGGTTCAGTGTGGTTGCTGCTGAGGTCTTGTGAAGCGAGATCAAGAGTGTCACTGTCAGAATGAACAATACCTTGCAGAGGCTGTAGGTGCGTTTCATGTTAAAGATTAATGAAGTGTTAAGAGATTATAATCATGCGAAATCTTTAATGGGCAAGAAGAGTTTTGAGCACAGCCATGCGGACAGCCACCCCATTGGTTACCTGTTCGAGCAGCATGCTTTTTGAATAGCCGGGGGGCTGTATGCGATCTGCGACATTGTTTGATATTTCAATTTCACGGTTTATCGGCCCGGGATGAAGAACTAAAAGATGTTTTTGCATTCGTTCAAGGCGTTCATCAGTAAGGCCATAATGAACCGAATATTCCTCAAGGGACGGGAGGTATCCACCAGTAGCACGCTCAAGCTGAAGTCGAAGCACGATAGCTGTATCGGCCCAGGCGATGGCTTGATCGAGATTGTTAAAGAGAGAAACACCGAGTCTGCCCGCATCGGGCGGAATAAGGGTAACAGGGCTGCAGATACCAACCTGTGCTCCGGAGGCAAGAAGGCCGTAGATGTTGGACCGGGCCACACGGCTGTGCAATACATCTCCGATAATAATGACCTTCAGTCCTTCGATTCTGCCGAAATATTCACGGAGAGTAAAAATGTCGAGCAAAGCCTGTGTCGGGTGTTCATGAGATCCGTCACCGGCATTAATAACGTTTTTTGAAGTGATGCCGGTTATGAGGTCTGCTGCTCCTGAAGATGGGTGGCGCAGAACAAAAGCATCCACCTGCATCGCTTCAAGGTTTTTGATGGTGTCGCTCAACGTCTCTCCCTTGCTTACACTGCTCGAAGAGGCCATAAAGTTAAGCGTTCCGGCTCCAAGGTGGCGGGCTGCCAGCTCAAATGAAAATCGGGTGCGTGTGGAATTTTCAAAAAAAACAAGAGCAATGCGTTTATTATGAAGCGAGTGCTCAAAAACGGGGTTGTCGGTGATCAACTTTGTTTTGAACTCCCTGGCCAAGTCGAGGAGCATTGTTATGTCACAGGCCCGGACATTGCATAATCCTGTCAGGTGCTTCAACGTTTACTCTTGTTAAGGGGTGTTTCTGAAAGAAATTTTTCAAATGTACAATAAAAATTCATGATCAGGAACTAACTTACATGAGTCACGAACTTTTCAAAGCAATATGTTGGCAGCACATGGATTGCAAAACGCTCCTCAGAGAGCAATATGTTGGTAGCGTTCGAATAAACAAGCTTCGTGGGCAGATATGCTGGTAGACACGGTTTCACCATATGGTGTTGTCCGGAGATGCCCCTGCGGGCGCGGTGGAAACTCTTGACAATCAAAGGGAGGAGCAAAAAAGAGGGAATGCCACAGAGGGCGCGGTGGACACCAAGCCCCAAAGGGCGGCATTTTGGTAGAAAAATTATTTGAAAAATATCTGTTACAGAGTATTGTATGCATGAAATGAGCATTGCGCTTTCAATCATTGAGGCTGTAGAGGAAAAAGCAAGAGAGGAGGGAGCTGGAAAAATTTCCGGAGTTGACCTGGTTATCGGAAAAATTTCCGGAATTGAGCCGGAATCCCTGAAGTTCTGTTTTTCAGCGGCGGCAAAGGGGACGCTTGCAGAAGATGCTGTGTTAATGGTTGAGGAGCCAGAAGGAACCGGCGAATGTGGTGATTGTGGGATGAGGTTTCCTGTTACCTTTTATTATGCAGAGTGTCCGGGATGCCGATCGCTTCGGGTAAAAATTGTCTCCGGGGAGGAGTTTCTGATTCAATCAATAACTATAGAAGAATAAGGAGATTTGTCAATATGTGCGATACTTGCGGATGTTCGTCGGATGGAGGAGCTGTGCTCCGCAAACCCGGGGAGAGTGATTATCATGTTCATGTAAGCGAGGGCGCGCATGGGCATGCTCATACTCATTCTCATTCTGGTGAGGAACTTCATGCCGAGGATCATCACCATGAGGGGCATCATGATCATGGAGATGGATCTCATCATCATGAAGGCGCTGTGCGGAAGATTGTTCTCGAACAGGATGTTCTCCAGAAAAATAATCTTCTTGCCGAAAGGAATCGCGGATATTTTGAGGCAAAAAATATTTTTGTCCTCAATTTTCTGAGCTCTCCGGGTTCAGGAAAAACCTCTTTGCTCGAAAAAATTATCCCACTCATGCAGCAGCGTTTTCCTGTTGCCGTTATCGAGGGTGACCAGCAGACGACCAATGATGCTGATCGTATTCATGCGCTTGGGGTTGAGGTGATACAGATCAATACCGGTTCAGGATGCCATCTTGATGCCCTGATGGTTAATCGTGCGGTAAGGGAGCTTGACTTGCAGGATAATTCACTGCTCTGTATCGAGAATGTTGGAAACCTTGTCTGCCCTGCTCTCTTTGACCTTGGCGAGGCCCTGAAGGTGGTCATTATCAGCGTGACCGAGGGCGACGACAAGCCTCTGAAGTACCCGACGATCTTTCATGAGGCGGATATCTGCATCCTCAACAAGATCGATTTGCTCCCTTATGTTGAGTTTGATGTGGCGAAGTGTCGGGAGAATGCCATGCGAGTCAATCATCATCTTGAATGGTTTGAGGTATCGGTAAAGAGTGGTGAGGGGCTTGCGGTGTGGCTGGAGTGGCTCGAAAAGAGATTGGTACGCCATTGAGCACTCATGCTGATGAGCGTCGCCGCCTGTTGGTCAACGGTATTGTACAGGGCGTTGGGTTCCGACCGTTTGTTTACCGGATTGCCGTCGGGTTCGGGCTGAAAGGTTTTATCCGCAACACTTCATCTGGCGTTTTGATTGAGGTACAGGGCTCTTCAGAGCTTCTCGACAGCTTTAGTTTTGCCCTGCAGCGTGATCGTCCTCCGCTTGCCCGTCTTGAGGCCATTGATGAGAGGACGATTGATTGTGTTCCTGAGGAGGGTTTTGTCATCGGAGATTCGAGTGCCGGAGACGAGGTTGAAACACTCATTCCGCCAGATATTGCTCTTTGCAGTGATTGCCGTCGTGAACTGCTGGACCCGGCAAATCGCAGGTTTCGCTATCCCTTTATCAACTGTACCAATTGCGGCCCCCGTTACACCATTGTCGGGCGGCTGCCTTATGACCGTCCTTCGACGTCAATGCACTCTTTTATGATGTGCCCGGAGTGTGAACATGAGTACCACAATCCTCTTGATCGTCGTTTTCATGCTCAGCCCAATGCCTGTTCTGTTTGTGGCCCTGCGCTTGTCCTGCATGATGCGGCGGGTGCGGTTTATATGCCGCCACAAGTGTTCTCCGGGCTTGTTCAGAAGATGGATGTTGATGCAGCAGCAGAAGCTGTGGAGCTGCTGAAACAGGGAGCCATTGTTGCTCTGAAGGGGCTTGGTGGTTTTCATTTGGCGGTTGATGCCCGAAACGATGCCGCAGTGCAGCGGCTGAGGGTGCGAAAAGGGCGGGAGGCCAAACCTTTTGCTGTGATGATGCGCGACATGACGGTGGTTCAGAGTTTTTGCGAGGTCACTGAAGGGGAACGGGATGCCCTTGCCTCTCCAGAGGCGCCAATAGTGCTTCTCAAAAAGAAGAGTACCAGTATACTGGCCGCATCGGTGGCGCCAGGCTACGATCGACTTGGCGTCATGCTTCCCTATACTCCACTTCATATCCTGCTCTTTGAGGGCGCTCTTCATGCGCTGGTCATGACCAGTGCAAACTTCAGTGAAGAGCCTATTGTTCATGGCAATGATGAAGCACTTTCACGTCTCGCCGGTATTGCTGACGCATTTTTGCTTCACAATCGTCCCATCTACCTTAAATGCGACGATTCAGTAACTGTTTTTCTTGCTGGCGAGCTTCGGCAGATCAGGCGAAGCCGGGGATATGTGCCGGCGCCGATTTCTCTTCGTGAACCCGGGGCGACGGTGCTTGGTACGGGCGGGGAGCTTAAAAACACAGTGACGTTGCTTAAAGGTGCTCAGGCGCTGATGAGCCAGCATATCGGCGACATGAAAAACTTTGAGTCATATCGTCATTTTCAGCATGTTGTCGCTCACTTGCAGCACCTGTTTCAGGCCACTCCGGAGCTGGTGGTTCATGACCTTCACCCGGGGTATATGACAACGCAGTGGGCTCAACAGCAGCATATTCCGACACTGGGAGTACAGCACCATCATGCTCATCTTGTTGCCTGCCTTGCCGAAAACAGGGTGGAGGGGCCCGCCATTGGTCTGATTCTTGATGGAACAGGTTACGGAACTGATGGTACAATATGGGGAGGAGAGGTGTTGATCGGTGACGCTTCCGGATTCAGGCGTTTTGCCTCTCTGGAGTCCATGCCACTGCAAGGTGGCGATGCGGCAGTCATGCAGCCATGGAGGTTGGCGCTTGGGTACCTTCACAGAAGTTGCGCTGACCTGCCCGACCTGCTGTTTATGAAAGGGCGAAATGTTATGCAAATCATCGAATTGCTCGAAAAAAACGTAAATATTGTTGAAACATCGAGTTGTGGCCGACTTTTTGATGCTGTTGCCGCTCTTTGTAACCTGCGGGGAGAGATCACCTATGAAGGAGAAGCTGCCATAGCGTTGATGCATGCTGCCGGTGGTGTTGCCGGGAATAAAGGTTTTCCTTATGCACTTCATTTTGAGGGAGATGATTCAGCTTTGTGGACATTCACCAGAGACATAAGCGAAGACATCGATAACAACAACGCCCGGAATAAGGTGAACGGGCGCTGGATTATTCGTGTGTCGCCCATGATTCAGGAGATTGTCTCGGTGCTGCAACAGGGGATGCCTGTCAAGGAGATCAGTCAAAGGTTCCATCGAACCTTGATAAACTGTTTTTGTGATAGTATTGAAAAAGCCTCCGAGGTCACCGGTATAACAACAGTCGCGCTCAGTGGGGGAGTCTTTCAGAACGAGCTTCTCTTTGAAACCATGCATCAAGAGCTGCAACGTTCAGGTTACCAGGTGCTCACCCACCGGCATGTTCCTTCGAATGATGGCGGAATTTCACTTGGCCAGGCGGTTATCGGGTGCCATTATCTGAGTGGTCGTTATATTCGGTAAATACACAATATCACCTACGTCCCCCTTTTTTGATGATTTTTTCTTATTTTTAAGAGCTGTTTGACAACTTCATTTTTTGACCTATGTGCCTTGCTATCCCTGGAAGACTTCTGGAACGTGCCGTCGAGAATGGTCTCAACATGGGCACCATAGACGTGAATGGCTCAAAAACAAGGGCATGTCTTGAGTATGTGCCCGACATCAAGGTGGGTCAGTACACTATTGTTCATGCTGGATTTGCCCTTAAAATTATTGATGAAGAGGAGGCGGCTGAGAGTCTGAAGCTTTGGCAGGAGCTGATCGAGAGTGGAGCTTTTGATTCTGATGAGGAACTTCCTTCGCCGGAATCGTTGTGATGCCGACTCCAATGAAATATATCGATGAGTTCCGTGATCCACAGCTTGCCCGCAAGATGCTTGAGGAGATTGGCAGAAAAGCCACCCGGCATTGGACAATCATGGAGATATGTGGAGGACAGACTCACTCAATTATCCGGAATGGAATTGATCAACTGCTGCCCGACACCATCACACTGGTTCATGGTCCAGGGTGTCCGGTCTGTGTGACTCCGCTTGAATCTCTTGAACGTGCTTTGGCTCTTGCCGGACGGGAAGAGGTGATTTTTACAAGTTTTGGTGATATGCTTCGGGTGCCGGGCAATGCAAGGGATCTCTTCATGGTGCGGAGTGCAGGAGGAGATGTGCGCATTGTCTTTTCACCACTCGATGCGCTGCAGATTGCCCGCGATAACCCTGCAAAAGAGGTGGTCTTTTTTGCTGTTGGTTTTGAGACGACCGCCCCGGCAAATGCAATGGCGGTTTATCAGGCTGCCCGGGAAGGGATTGAAAATTTCAGTGTGCTGGTCAGTCAGGTGATGGTGCCGCCAGCAATGCGGGTCATTCTCTCTTCACCGGGGAACACGGTTCAGGGTTTTCTTGCAGCAGGGCATGTGTGTGCGGTGATGGGCTATGCGGAGTATGAGCCTGTAGCTCTGGAATTTGGTGTACCAATCGTTGTGACTGGTTTTGAACCAGTTGATTTGCTTGCAGGGATCCTTAAAACTGTTGAGCTGCTCGAAGAGGGTAAAGCGGAAGTGGCGAATTGCTATGGTCGGGTAGTGAGCCGCGAAGGGAACCTGTTTGCGCAGGAGATCGTCAAAAAAGTGTTTGAGGTTAACGACCGTCAGTGGAGAGGGATTGGGCTTATTCCCCGCAGCGGTCTTGGTCTCAGGGAAGAGTTTGCCCGTTTTGATGCCGAAACAAAGTTTCATGTTACCAATATCATTGCCGAAGAGTCGCCACTCTGCATGAGCGGAACTGTTTTGCAGGGGTTGATGAAGCCTGATGGCTGTCCCGCTTTTGCGAAAGAGTGCACGCCGCAGCATCCGCTCGGTGCCACCATGGTTTCATCTGAAGGCGCTTGTGCCGCCTATTATAAATATCATCACCATATCTTATGACGATTGTTCCCCTCTGCCCGCTTCCGATTATGCAGCACGAAACTGTTCAGATGGCGCATGGCGCGGGTGGGCAGTTATCGCAGTCGCTCATGCAGCGGGTTTTTATGCCGAACCTCCATAATAACTTTCTTGATCTGCTTGATGATCAGGCAAAGCTTGATCTTCCGCCAGGACGAACCGCTTTTACCACAGACACCTATGTGGTAAGCCCGCTCTTTTTTCCCGGAGGAAACATTGGGGAGCTTGCCGTCAATGGCACCGTCAATGATCTGGCTGTGGGTGGAGCAAGGCCGCTCTACCTCAGCGCAGGATTTGTGCTTGAAGAGGGTCTTCCGTTGGTTGAGCTTGAAACAATTGTCAAAAGTATGGCAGAAGCAGCCCGTCGGGCCGGGGTGATGATTGTGACCGGTGACACCAAGGTGGTGGGAAAAGGCCAGTGCGATCGGATTTTTATCAATACATCGGGTATTGGTTGTCTCAGGGAGGGTGTTAATCTCTCATGCAGAAACCTGAAGCCGGGTGATGCTATTATTCTTTCAGGAACGGTTGGCGATCACGGAATGGCCATCATGACCTCGCGTGAGGGACTCTCATTTCAGTCGCAGATAACCAGTGATTGTGCGGCCCTCAACAGCATGATAGGTGCCATCCTTGATGAGGAGCCTTTGGAGATTCACGCCATGCGCGATCCGACCAGAGGAGGCGTGGCGGCAACCCTGAACGAACTGGCACAATCCTCCTCTGTTGGCATTGAGATCAATGAGGCGACCATCCCTGTCAAGCCAGACGTGCGCGGAGCCTGTGAACTGCTTGGTATTGACCCGCTTCACGTGGCAAACGAGGGAAAAGTTGTCGTTGTTGTTGCTCAAGATAAAGCAGGGGAGGTGCTTGATGTGCTTCGTTCCTTTGACCCAGGCCGGGATGCCGTCATTATCGGCTCAGTGGTTGGCGATCATCCCGGAATGGTTGTCATGCGAACTCTCTATGGCAGCCGACGGATTATTGATCTTCCCATCGGCGAACAGTTGCCCAGAATTTGCTGAAACTACATGTTCAGCGCCCGTTTTTCAATCGCAAGGGCTGCTTCCCGCATCACTTCTGAAAGACTTGGGTGCGGATGGCAGGTACGGGCAATATCTTCGGATGATGCACGGAACTCCATGGCAAGCGCCCCCTCTGCAATCAGGTCTGAAGCGCTTGCTCCGATAATGTGCACGCCAAGAATTTCATCTGAAGCGGCATCGGCAAGCATTTTGATAAAACCTTCACTGTCTCCAAGACCAAGCGCACGACCGTTGGCAGCAAATGGAAACTGTCCGACTTTATACTCGCGCCCTTCGGAACGAAGCTGTTGCTCAGTTTTTCCTACCCATGCGATTTCCGGGGTGGTATAGATCACCCAGGGCATGCTGTTATAGTCGAGGTGTGGTTTCTGGCCAGCAAGCTGTTCAGCAACCAGAACACCCTCATCTTCTGCTTTGTGTGCAAGCATGGGGCCACGGACAACATCTCCAATGGCATAAACGCCGGGGGCTGCGGTGGCGCAATGATCATTGACCGGAATAAAGCCCCGTTCATCCGGCTGAAGGCCGATAGCCTCAAGGTTAAGCTGTTCGGTGTTCGGAATGCGCCCGACAGAGACAATCAATTTATCGCATTCAAGGGTATGTTCGGATCCCTGGTCGTCGGTATAGGCTATGCTGACACCTTTGTCGTTCAGTTTTGCCTGGCCGATTCTCACTCCAAGCTTGATGTGCAGTCCCTGCTTTAAAAAGAGTTTTGAAGCTTCTCTTGAAATACTCTCATCGGCTGCGCCAAGAAACGAGGGCATGACTTCAAGGATGGTAACCTCTGCACCGAGTCTGCGCCAGACCGATCCTACCTCAAGTCCGATGACTCCTGCGCCGATGACACCCAGTTTTTTCGGCGCTTCTGTGAATTTCAGAGCGCCTTCATTATCGCAAATAGTAACGTTATCAACCTGGACGTTTGGGATATGACGGGCTTTTGAACCTGTGGCGATAATCACCTTTTGGGCCACGACCTCCTCATTGCCATCTTTTCCGCTGATGATGATTCGATAGCCAGCGTCAGTTTTTCCTGCAAAAGAGCCTCGGCCTTTCAGAAGAGTGATCTTGTTTTTGCGGAAAAGGAATTTTACACCTGCGGTCATTTTTGTGACAATGGCTTCCTTTCTCTTTTGCATCTTTGCAACGTCAATGCTTATGCCGGAAGCGCTGATTCCATGATCTGGAAGGTGAAGTACAGCTTTTTCAAAGGCTTCCGAGGAAGCGACGAGTGCTTTAAGTGGAATACATCCTGCATTGAGACAGGTGCCGCCAAGCCGTGGTTCCCCTGCCGGATCGTCGTAGGCGCTGAACTCGCAGCAGGCCACTGAAAAGCCAAGCTGTGCCGCACGGATTGCCGCGATATATCCGCCAGGGCCGGCGCCGATAACAAGAACGTCAAATTGTTTGTTCATGGTAGAGTTTCTCTTTTAAAGATCAAGTAACAGACGCGCAGGATCTTCCAGTGCGTCCTTGATTGCAACAAGACCAAGTACTGCTTCTTTGCCGTCGATGATCCTATGGTCATAAGACATGGCAAGATAGTTCATCGGTCGTATGACGATCTGGCCGTTTTCAACAATCGGCCTCTCCTTGGTCGCATGAATGCCAAGAATTGCGGACTGCGGCGGGTTGATGATCGGTGTTGAAAGCATCGAGCCGAAAACGCCGCCGTTGGAAATGGAGAAGGTGCCACCGGTCAGATCTTCAAGAGAGAGGGAGCCCAGTTTCGCCTTCGTGGAATAGTCAGCAATTTTGCGTTCAATGTCGGCAATCGTCATCTGGTCGACATTTCGCAGGATAGGAACAACAAGGCCTCTCGGTGAACTGACGGCAATGCCGATATCGAAATAACCATGATAGATGATATCCTTTCCTTCAACAGAGGCGTTCAGAACAGGATATTTACGCAGGGCGTGAACTGTCGCCTTGACAAAGAAGGACATAAAGCCGAGTTTGACACCATGCTCTTTTTCAAAGGCAACTTTATAGCGGTTGCGCAGCTCAATAACGGCATGCATGTCAACTTCGTTGAACGTCGAGAGAATAGCATTTGAAGACTGCGACTGAAGGAGCCTTTCGGCAATCCGTGCCCTGAGCCGGGTCATGGGGACACGCTGTTCCGGGCGCTCTGTCATAATCGGAGGCTCAAGGTGCGCCTCAACAGGCTTAAGTTTCGGCGCGGGAGGCGCAGGAAGAGTTGCTGGTTCGGCTCCGGCAGCAATGGCGTTTATGACATCACTTTTTGTAACTCTTCCATCTCTGCCGGTTCCCTCTACCTGTGACATGGTCAGTCCGGTTTCAGCCATTAATTTTGCAGCAGCAGGCATCGAAATTCTGTTTTCTGATTTTGGCGCTGCCGTTTGCGGGTCGGATTCGACTTTTTTCAGATCAGTCTCAGACGCTGGAGCTGCTGACGATGGCTTTCCTTCGCTGTCGATGCGAGCCAGTATCTGATTGGGAACAACGGTGCCACCATTACCGACAAGAATTTCAAAGATAATACCTGCTGAAGGTGAAGGGACATCAAAAACAACTTTGTCAGTTTCAATCTCAAAGAGAATTTCGTCTTCAGCAACAGCATCTCCGGGAGACTTTTTCCAGTTCAGGAGAGTTGCTTCAGCAACAGATTCCGACAACTGGGATATGGTGACATCAATGATTGCCATTCGTGGATATTATTTGT
>CAILXE010000225.1 GCA_903838095.1 uncultured Chlorobiaceae bacterium | reverse complement strand
TCAGACGCTGAAAAATCAGAATAATGGCAATCGCCAATGCTCCGATAAGCACCAGCTCGCCAAGGAAATCAACGTTATGCATACAGACAAATGGTTAGTCAGAAAAGAGGCTGAAAGATAGCGATAGCGGATATCGCCCTGATAATAATCCATTTTTGAGAATTATTCACCCCATGAATTATCTATTTGAAAATGATAATCAATTACGTTAAACTTGAAACATCAGTCAATGGTTGACTGATAGCTATTCAAGTAATTTTTGCTTGGTTACTTGAAGGTATATCTTTTCTATCAATGCAATTGATTCACTGAAACTAACAATGAATATTTACATCGGCAATTTGGCTTACACTGTTACTGAAGATGACCTTCGTGATACGTTCTCCCAATTCGGGCAGGTCGATAGCGCAAACATCATAACTGACAAGTTTTCAGGCCGTTCCAAAGGGTTCGGATTTGTTGACATGCCTAATCAAAGTGAAGCTCGTGAAGCCATCGAATCAATGAATGACAAAGATTTGAATGGCCGCTCGATAAAGGTCAATGAAGCCAGACCTCGCGAAGAGAGACCAGCAAGAGGACCTCGCTACTGATCTTTTCGGTTTTTATTTTTAAGCCAGACTGAACGAAAGTTTGTCTGGCTTTTTTTATGACACATCGCCAATTGCCATGCCTTTACAAGTCGTCTATATCACTGCCATACTCCTTTGTATTGCCATAATTCCTCTGCCTTCAGGATTTTATGAACTGTTGCGCATTGTGGTTTCAGGCACTTTTGCATGGGGTGCCTACAGAAATTTCAGCCAGAAAAAACTGCTCCTGCCATTTGGCTACGCCTGTTTCGCCATCCTGTTCAACCCTGTCAGTGAAATCACGCTCCCAAAAGAGCTATGGATACCGATCT
Organism: uncultured Chlorobiaceae bacterium; assembly: GCA_903838095.1. Classification (GTDB taxonomy): domain Bacteria; phylum Bacteroidota; class Chlorobiia; order Chlorobiales; family Chlorobiaceae; genus Chlorobium. Next base: position 1,028 of record CAILXE010000225.1, on the reverse strand, counting down.
ACCTCCTCGCAGCCACACTGCTCCTGACAACAAAAGATCACATCGGAGAATAACGCAAGCGTACCCGCCTCGCTGCCAACATGTCGCCCCTCCGGGGCTGGAAATGGGGCTGCAATGATAAAAAATCGCTGTTAATGCTACCCATACCGCCCCTCTGAAGTTGAACATGGGGCGGCATATTGGTAGACGCAAACCTCCCTGTACCCAAAAATCTCTCTAAATCAGATCCTTCTTATACCTGAACAAAGACAGCGGCCTTCGCCCCGCAGATCGGGCAGGTTTCTGGAGGATTCCCCAGCTCGATATGACCACAGATCGGACAGAGCCAAACCTCGGTTGCTGTCATATCCTGACCATTCCGAACTGCTTCAAGCGCTTTTTTATACAGTTTTGCATGAACCTGTTCCGCCTTGAGCGCAAAGGAAAACATCCGTTTTGCCGGATGCCCGTCGGCTTCAGCCTGCTCCAGCATCGGCGGGTACATTTCGGTATGTTCAAAAGTTTCGCCTCCGATTGCAGCCTCCAGATTATCCGCAGTTGAACCTATGCCGCCGAGAGCCGCAAAATGCCCTTCCGCATGGATACGCTCGGCCTGCGCTGTTGTCCGGAACAACTTTGCCACGTTGCCAAAACCCGCCTGTTCTGCCTCTTTTGCAAAAGCGAGATATTTCTGGAATGCCTGACTTTCACCGGCAAATGCCTCTTTCAGATTCTCTTTTGTTGTTGTCATAACGGTTATCGCTCCTTTATTTTTGCATGATGAAAATGATTTTCTCTCTCAAGATAAGCCCCGCGACAAGACTAATACCACCAAAAAAGCCGTTTTAGCCTGTAAATCAAACTTTTTTTGTATGAAGCGGGCCATACATTGATATAATAATGCAAAAAGATTATATAGAAACTCAAAGCCCGCCTTGGGCTCATTGTTCATTTTCTCTTTCTGCTGCTCACTATGTTCAAACCAAAACTGTTTTCAATTTTACCGGAACTTACCCCTGATCGGATAATGAAGGATGTCATTGCCGGTG
>CAILXE010000224.1 GCA_903838095.1 uncultured Chlorobiaceae bacterium | reverse complement strand
GTTACATTAAATAAGAAACTCCTGCCTTATTACTTTTTTGGAAAGCTATGAATACCATTCAGATTAGAAATATTGCTCCATTAACTGATTTCGAAAATAATATCGAACGGTATATGGATGAGTTGAGCGTCAGCAAACAGCCGTTGCTTTTAACGCAGCAAGGAAAAAGTTCGGCTGTGCTGCTTGATGCTGAATTATATCAACAGATGCTTGATAAAATTGCGTTTATGCAATCGGTAACAGAAGGGCTTGAAGATTATTGTAACAACAGCACCGTGCCAGCCACGGAGGTTTTTGCCTCGCTTGAAAAGATTATTGCTGAAGCTGAAAAGAGATGATTATCGAATTTTCAGAGCGTGCTGTCTTTCAGATTGAAGAGATTGTGCGGTTTATTGCTGTTGATAAACCCGGCGCAGCCAGAAAATGGGCAGATGCTGTCAGGCAATCTGTTATGAAACTTGAGGATTTTCCTTATCTCGGCAGAGTGGTACCAGAATTTGCTGATGAGCATATTCGTGAATTATTGCACGGAGAGTATCGGATTGTTTACAGAATAGACGAAAAAGTATCAAGAGTGGTGGTTATTTCTCTTTATCATGCAAGGCGATTAATGGGGCTTGAGGACGAATGAGCGATAAACTGTATAAAAAAATAAAGGTTCTTGTTGCATCACCTTCTGATGTAGCTGCGGAGCGTAAAATTACCGAAGAGGTTATCCGTGACTGGAATACTGTTCACGCTGATGAGCATTGGTTAATGCTTGAGGCGGTGTTATGGGAGTCACATTCTGCCCCTGATTTTGGCCAGAGAGTGCAGGGGATTCTTAACAAGCAGATTGTTGATGAGTGTGATTTTGCAATCGGTATTTTCTGGACACGGATTGGCACTGATACCGGTGAAGCTCCCGGCGGAGCGGTTGAAGAGATTGAGCGGATGCGTACCCAGAACAAGCCGGTCATGCTTTATTTCTCCGACGCAAGTCCTAATCTTAAAACGTTGGACATAGAGCAGTATTCAAAGCTGAAACAATACAGAGTATCATTACAGAAACAGGCGCTGACATGGGAGTACGAGTCTCCAGAAGAGTTTCGCAAACATCTTGCTCATCATCTTGCCTTGCAGGTACCCAGATGGTTTTGTCAAAAAGACAACCACAGTGAGGAGAGTATTGAGTCTCTTGACAAGAGTGATGCTGAGTTGCATCGCTATCATTCAACGCTGAAAAAACAACTGGGAAACATCAATCTTACTGGCTCTCCTGCCATACAGAGTTTTTCAGTCAGGCTGAAGGATACTTTTGTCTCGCTATCTCTTTCAGATACGTCACGCTGTGAAACGCGCCTGTTTGCCGGAGATATTCAGTGTAAGCCAGAAAAAGAAGAGCGTACCAACACCCCTGAAGGTGTCATGAGTTTTGTTTTTCAGCATTATCCCTTGTTGCTTGTTATTGGCGATCCCGGTTCGGGAAAAACCACCCTGCAGAAATATTATGCACTCTCTTGTCTCGACAATAGTTTGTACACCGAGTTTGGTTTTCGCGAACCGGTCAATGTTTTTTATCTGCCACTGCGTGACCTCATCAAAAGCGATAATGGTTATGCTTCACTGCCAGTGAATCTCGCTGAATGGTCTGAAAAACATTTTCTCAAGATTGCAGAGCCCCTTTTTTCAGCTTGGCTTGAGAGGCCATCAGCTCTTGTGCTTCTCGACGGACTCGATGAAATCAGCAATGTTTCTGACAGGATAGCTGTTTGTGGCTGGATTGACCGAACGATTGCAAGGTTTTCCGATGCACGGTTTGTTGTGACCTCACGAAGTACTGGTTACCGGAAAGGGGATGGAATTGAGCTTGACGCAAGCCATTTGCGGGCTGATATCATGGATTTTACAAAGAAACAGCAGGCCGATTTTTTGCATCGCTGGTTCAAAGCTGCGTTTCTTGGAGAGATTCCTCCTGACACCATAGATAAGCCGGAGTTGAGAGTCGAGCACGAACAACAAGCCAGCCAGAAAGCTGCAAAAAAAGCCGAAGCAATTATTGCTTTTCTCGCGCAGGAGAACAACAAAAGTTTGCGCTCTCTTGCCGGGATTCCCCTGCTGTTGCAGATTATGGCCATGCTCTGGAAAGAGCGGGAATATATGCCGGGAAGCCGCTTGAAGCTCTACGACGCAGCATTGAACTATTTGCTTGATTATCGTGACAGGAGACGGGGAATCTACCCGCTGCTTGAGGCAGAAGATGCACGGCGTGTACTGAGTCCGGCCTCTCTCTGGATGCAGGAAGAGCTAAAAAAAGACGAAGTCGGCAGAGCTGATATGCAGTTGAAAATGCAGGAATTGCTCAATACCCTCAACAATTCGCTGCCTGCTGATGAGTTTTGTCGCAACCTTGTTGACCGGGCAGGGGTGCTGGTTGAGTATGGCGACAGGGAGTATGTGTTTCGCCACAAATCCTTCCGGGAGTACCTGGCCGGTGTTCAGCTTGTAAAGAACATGTATAAAACAGGTTGTCTCAAAACGCTGGTGAGCCATTTTGGAGACGATTGGTGGACGGAGGTGTTTCGCTTTTTTATCGGCCATGTTGAAGATGCCGAACTGTTTGACCGTTTTATGCAGAAGCTGTTTAATTCATCGGTCACAAAAGAGTTGACCCAAAAGCAGCAGGATTTACTTGTTACCCTTGTAGAGGAAGCTCCCCAGCGAAAGATTGATGCCTTGCAGAAGAAGCTGCTTAATTCCAAAACCACGTCAAACCGGCAGCGATATCTTCTGGAGTGCCTGAAAACCATTGGTAAGCCTGAAGCGCTTGATGCGGTCAAAAAATTTATTGATACGCCATTTTCCAAAAATGCCGAGGTGGTGAATTTTGCCCATGAAATTGTTGGTGTAACAGATCGGCCAGTTCAAGTTTTAAAACATGATGACGACAGGGGACAAACCTCAAGTCACTTTGACAAGCTTGGCGCTCAATACATCCTGATCAAGGGTGGTACCTTCACCTATTCTGTTACGGGGATGGCGACAACGGTGCCTGATTGCTCTTTTGCCAAGTACACGGTGACGAACAAGCTTTACCGTTTATTTATCTCCTATTTGCAGTCACAGGTGTCAGAGTATGAAGCCAGTATGCCACTTTTGAAATTCAGGAACGCGATAACCGACATTGCAAAACGAAACCTGTGGGATGACGGATTTGCCGCATATTTGAGTGAAGGCAAAGATGAGCTTGCGAGTCTCTTTCGTTCAATGCGCGATGAAGACCGGAAATTCGGTGGCGATGAACAGCCGGTAGTTAGTATCACCTGGTATGCCGCCAAGGCTTATTGCTTATGGCTTTCATTGCTTGAGGGGGGCGTGGATGGGTTCTACCGTCTGCCCACTGAGCAGGAGTGGGAATTTGCTTCGGCGGGATCTGAAGGTCGTCAATATCCGTGGGGCAAAGCTGAGCCAACCTCAAAACTGGCTAATTATAATCAAAATGAAGGTGCCACAACACCAGTAGGGCGTTATCCTGATGGAGCAACACCGGAAGGGCTGTACGATATGGCAGGCAATGCGTGGGAGTGGACGGAAAATAAGCTTAATAGCGATGATTCTGCCCGCGCGTTGCGCGGCGGCTCGTGGTACAATAATCCCGTCAATCTGCGTTGCTCTGCCCGGAACGTCATCCATCCGGCGAACTCGCTCAACAATTTCGGTTTTCGGGTTGTCCGTCCCAGTCACTCTTCCTGAAATTCTGGTTTCTGTTTTCTGGAACTCTGAAAAGAATTTTTTTTATGCAGAATCATGAAATGCTGATTGTCAAAAAGGCGTACGACTTTTCGAAATGGCTGCTGCTTCATACCGGGAAATTTCCGAAAAGCTATCGGTTCAGCATTGCGGTTCGTATTGAAAATGCGGTACTGGAGTTTACAGAGCTTGTGGCGGTTGCCAATGTGCGGAATGAAAAACGACCATTGCTGGAGCAGGCTGACGAGGCGCTGACGCGGTTGCGCATTCTTGTTCTTTCAAGGAATAACGGACAATTTTCTGGGCATGACATCTTGGCTCTTTCTCCTGCGGCATGTTGCCATTGCTTTCACTGGGGCATGCACAAACAGTACTCATAAAACAGGTCGCTTGAGTAAGCAATTGAAAAAGCGGCCTGTTTTTTTCTGGCAAAACGATGAAAACCAGCAAAAACCTTTTTGAGAGCATCATCACCTTCGAAAATGTGCTTTCTGCAGCTCACAAAGCAGCAAAAGGAAAGCGTGAAAACCAGTCTGTGCTGAACTACTTCTCTCATCTTGAAGAAAACCTCTGGCAAATTATTGAGGAGTTGAAGAGCAAAACCTGGCAACCCGGTTTGTACACGACCTTCAACATCTACAAGCCGAAACCGAGGCAGATCAGCGCAGCTCCCTTCAGAGATCGCGTGGTGCATCATGCTCTGATTGCGGTTGTCGGGCCTGTTCTGGAACGGAGCTTTATTTTCGATACTTACGCCAATCGAACAGCCAAGGGAACACACAAGGCAATAGAGCGCTACCAGCGCTACCTGAAACAGTATGCTTATGTGCTGAAGTGTGATATCCGAAAATATTTTCCATCCATTGATCACGAGATACTCAAATCCCTGCTTCGCAGAAAAATAGCCTGTGCTGATACCCTGTGGCTGATTGATACTATTATCGATAACAGTAACTTGCAAACCGGGCATTTTCACTATTTTCCCGGCGATACCCTTTTTACGCCGCAAGAACGAAGAAAAGGGCTGCCTATCGGGAACCTGACCAGCCAGTTTTTTGCCAACTACTACCTCAGTTTTCTGGATCACTACGTTAAAGAGGTGTTGCGATGCAAGGGTTACGTAAGATACGTTGATGATTATGTCTTGTTCTCAAATTCCAGGTCCGAATTGTGGGAGTGGAAAACGGCAATTGAAGAGTTTTTGGTGAAATTCAGGCTGATCCTCAATACAACAAGAACAGAACTTTATCCAACGACGGAAGGAAAGCGCTTTTTGGGGCAGATAGTCTTTCAAACCTACCGGAAGCTCCCTTCTGAAAATGTGCGCCGGGCGAAAAAACGGATACATTGTGTTATGCTTGATAAACCCGAAATCATGCAGAAAAGTCTTGCCGGTTGGGTTGGCCATGCCCGGCAGGCCAATACGCATAACCTTTTGCAGTCGTTGGGGTTGTTGGTAAGCAATGCAAGTCAACGCTAATGAGTTACACTTATATCTTTATGGGACTCTCTTTCTTTCTCAGGCTAACAAGGATTTTTTGGCTTGGAGTATTTCTTTTCTTGGGTAGCGCTGCTGTTGTTTGTGCTCATGGTGATAGTGCGAAACAACAGATTTTTGCCACTCCTGTTGTAGCTGCGGAGGTGCTTTTTGGTGAGGCTGTAGTAAAGGATGTGTTGGCAGATAACAGTGTACCTCGCGGTGAGGTGTTCAATGCAGAAAAAGACAAGGGTCGAGAACAGAAGAGTATCCTTGACTATTTTCCTTCAATGGCAATTATTGCGTTGTTGGTTTTGCTGTTTGGTGTGTATCAGTGGAGGAAAAGAAACATTGCTGCCGGAGAAAAAAAACATGAGGAGTTGATTGTTGAAGAGCAACACAAGGAGAAAAAAGAGGCTGAAGCCGAAGAAAAAAATGCTGATTGGTATAAGAATGCTCTTATTACTGACCGTGACAAGTGCGGAATTCCCTCCTCTTCAGCCTTTACCAGTTTTATGGTAAATCTGAGTGATACCTTTGTTTCTTTAAGCCTTTCTATTTCAGGACAGGAGCAACAACTTGAGAAATCGCAAGGTTTTTCAGGACGTCATCTTGAACCGGAAAAAGTCATGAAGCAGGCTTTTGACCGTCATCGTCTTTTGTTAGTACTTGGTGATCCTGGTTCTGGAAAAACCACATTGCTCAGTCATTACGTATTAAAATTGCTGAAAGATGAGTGTTACAGCGACTTCGGTTTTACAGTACCCTTGAAAGTGTTCTTTTTTTCTTTGCGTGACCTGAAAAAAGAGGGAGACAAATATCAGACACTTGCCATGAATTTGAGTATATGGACTCAGGGTAAGATTTCACAAGAACTTTTTTCCCAATGGCTTGAAAATGAGAAATCATTGGTACTCCTGGATGGCTTGGATGAAATCAGTGATGTGCAGCATAGAATTGATGCTTGCAAATGGATTGATCGTATCGTGACCCATACGAAAGCTTATGTTGTTGTCTCCTCAAGAACGACAGGTTATCGTAAAGGTGATGGCATTGAACTGCAATCACTTCTTTCAAAAGCTGAAATTGAGAATTTTACTCCTGACATGCAGGATGAGTTTATAAGGAAATGGTTTTTTTCAAGCTATTCAGGTGAAGTGCGCCCTGATAACGTGTCAGAAGGGGAGTGGAACAGAACTCAAAAGGATTCTGCTCAGGCAAAAGCGAATGCTCTCATTGCCTTTTTGTGTGACAAAAAAAATGTACAGTTGCGGGAATTGGCCGGGGTTCCGCTCTTGTTGCAGATTATGTCGACGTTATGGAAGGAGCGCGAATCACTGCCCAAGAGTCGCGTTGAAATTTATGATGTCGCCCTGAGCTACCTTCTTGATTATAGAGATCGCCGCCGAGGCTTGGTCCCTTTGCTTACGGCAACTGAAGCCAAAAAGGTACTTTCTCCTGTCGCGCTCTGGATGCAGGAAAACCTGCAAAAAGATGAAGCAGATCGGATGGATATGCAGAAAATGATGGAGGAAGTATTGAAAGATATGAGTGATCCTCCTGCAGCGGATGCATTTTTTAAAAACATTGTTTACCGGGCAGGGCTGCTGGTAGAATATGTCGGTAACGAGTATCGGTTTAGCCACAAGACATTCCGGGAGTATCTTGCAGGTTTTCAGCTCAGGGAAGATCGGCCATATCAACATCTTACAAATCTGGTTGGTTATTTCGGAAGTGACCAGTTTGACTGGTGGCAGGAAACCTTGCGTTTTTTTATCTGGCAGATTGACGCTAAGGTGTTTGATGCCTTTATGCAGAAACTTTTTGATTCGCCAGTCAGTAAGGTGTTATTGCAGAAACAGCAAGACTTGCTGTACCTTCTTGTTGAGGAAGCTCCATGGAAAAAGATTGATGCACTGAAAGCAAAGCTGCTTGAACCGAATATTTCGAATGAGAAAAAAAGCAAAGATACCTCGAAAGCCCCAGATAATCGGAAGCGATATGTTTTGAGGTGTTTGGAAATCATCGGTAGTCAGGAAGCGCTTGATGCCGTGCGGGAGTTTGTTCATGCAGAACCGAAGCTTACTGATGATCGTGATACTCTGCGACTTGCTGCTGGAATTACTGGTGACTATGCTTTTTTGAAGGATAGAGCAGATGAAGGTACAGCAACAGTTCCCGCTGTATGGTATAATTCCTTTGAGCAAGGCGCACAGTACATCCTGATCAAGGGCGGCGCCTTCACCTATTCCGTCACGAAGAAGTTGGAACCGATGCCTGACCTTTATGTGGCAAAATTCACGGTTACCAACGCGCTTTACCGCCAATTCATCAGCTATCTGGCTTCAAGGGAGGCCGTTTTAGCTAAGGCTGTGCCTGTTGAGCTTTATAAGAAAGTGCTGCTGGCAGAGGCGTCTCCTGTTGAAGGATTCAGTGATTATCTGCAAACCGAAAAATCTTTGGCTAAGCTTTTTGTCTCCAATTATGATGACGACAAGCGATTCAACAAGAATGATCAGCCTGTGATTGGTGTAACATGGTATGCTTCTCGGGCTTATTGTCTGTGGCTCTCACTTCTGGAGAGCAATGGCCGTGATGCCGATATCTATCATCTTCCGACAGAGAAGGAGTGGGAGTATGCCGCAGCGGGTGAGGAGGGGCGAGAATACCCTTGGGGTAATGGAGAACCAACAAAAACACTTGCTAATTATAACGAGCATGAGGGTGCCACAACCCCGGTGGGCCGTTACCCCGATGGCGCTACACAGGAAGGGCTGTTCGATATGGCAGGAAATGTGTGGGAGTGGATGGATAATAAATACAAAGAAAATACTTCTGTCCGCGCGTTGCGCGGCGGTTCGTGGTACGATATTCCCGACTATCTGCGTTGCTCTGCCCGGGTCAACTACGACCCGGCGGGCAGGAACGGCGTTGTCGGTTTTCGGGTTGTCCGTCCCAGTCCCTCTTCCTGAAATTCTGATTTCTGTTTTCTGGATCTCTGAAAGGAATTTTTTTTGGTTTTTAGTCAACGTTTAATCATTTCTTTGTCATCGTTTAAGAATTGCGGGAGTACTTTGTTTTCAGTCAATCAAACAGGTTCACGTTAACAACATGGTACTTTTTTCAACATTCTGAGAGTAAACGATACGATGAATAAAAACACCAAATTCTGGACAAATCCTTTTGCCATCGGGGCATTTATCCTTCTTGCGATCACTGGCCTGCTGGTTTTATTACACGCAGTCACCGGTATGTCACAGTCGACGCAATTGTGGCTGAGCAGTTTGTTTGTGGTCGCCGTCGTGATTCACACGGCTGTTAACTGGAAACAGTTTACTTGAGGTTTCTTGCTGGTTGTATTGATGCCTTTTGTATATTTTCCGAAAACGCTCAGCATGATAATCATGAGGATTTTGTCATGGCGACATCCAGGGGGTGTCAGGAAGCGTTCTTGACAAAGAGAGGTCATTTTCGAAAAGGTCAGCAGTAAAATGGGAAAAACAGTTGTCATAACCGGGAGCACCCGTGGTATAGGTTTTGGCCTTGCCGGTTGCTTTCTTGGGAGAGGATACAACGTAGTGCTGAACGGCAGCTCTCCTGAAAGTACCCGCAAAGCAATGGAGCGGCTTCAGGGTGATCGTGAACATCTGGCTGCTGTTTCCGCCGATATCAGCACCCGGGATGGGATTACGCAACTCTATGATGAGGCGGTCCGCCACTTTGGGCGTGTGGATATCTGGATCAACAATGCGGGCATTGGTCATGAGATGCGCAACGCGTGGGAGGTTGACTCACACGAACTCAGCCGGGTGCTGAGGGTCAATATTGACGGGGTGGTGTCGGGCACGATTATTCCGTTCCAGCGAATGAAAGAGCAGGGCGGGGGGAAAATCTTCAATATGGAGGGGCTTGGCAG
>CAILXE010000223.1 GCA_903838095.1 uncultured Chlorobiaceae bacterium | reverse complement strand
CAATTTTTACAGGTGAAGGCCCTAACTGAACATCAAGCGAGTCACCCAGACTGTGTGCCGGATCGGTAGACATAATCAGGGTTTTGTAACCCATATCTGCTGCCCTGAGAGCTGTTGCAGCAGCAATAGAGGTTTTACCAACTCCACCCTTTCCGGTAAAAATGATATTACGCATACGTTTTAATGATTCTCATTTAAAGAATTATTGAATTAAAGCGGTTTCTACCAACAATTTTTTCCGTCAGTTGACCAACTTGTGTGAAAAACTCAAGATAATAAAATTAATTTGAATATGGCCAAAGAACTATTCCCGATACAAAAGCGCCCATTACTGTACCGGTTTTAAAGCATCAGATGAGATAATACTTCCGGGACTGCCGCCGAATACAATGAGTTTCTGGCCGGGAGTAACCTGAAAATCCTTCAGATTGTTCCACTGGACAAGCTGATTGACCGTTGTACGATACATCATGGAAATAGAGGCAAGAGTTTCACCCTGAACTACAAGATGAATGATCTGGACTGGTGCAGCGGAAGCGGGCTCTGCTGACTGGAGAGTGCCGGGATTAAGACTCTCTACAAGCGCTGAGAGCTCATCATGTTCGACTGTTTTAGCAGATCTCTCTGCACGAATGTCTTGCTCAAGCATCTGAGACTGTATGACTGCTTTATTCTGAACTTTTTCGATTTTTTTCAAACTCTGATACCCTCTCTTTTTCTTCCCACTTCTTCCTTGTGAAACATCGACCTGCGAAAAAGTGCCTTTGTCATCTCCACCGAAAACAATCAGCTTCTGACCAGGAGTAACCTCAAAGTTCTTAAGACTATTCCATGCTATAAGCTGGCTGATATAGGTCCGGTACATCCTTGCAATAGAACCAAGAGTTTCACCTTGTTCAACAATATGGAACTTCTGTGTTTTTCCTTCGCCTCCTGACTCTCGTGACCTGCCGCCTGATCCGGCATGAAGGCTCTCAATGCGAGCAAACAGTGCCTCGCGTTCAATAGTTTTGGCCGATTTGTATGCATAGATCTCCTGCTCCCGCCTCTGGAACTGGGAAATATATTTTTTCGGAAGCCTGATAACATTTCCGGGAGAGCCCTCCGCCGGAATAATACCAAGCTTGTACTGCGGATTAAGAAACTGGAGATCTTCAACCGGCACACCGAGTGTGCCACTGATCTGTTCAAACGAAAGAAGACGTGAGGTGCGCAACGTATCAACATCCTGGTACAAATAACCCGGAGGAACGGGACGTATATTATGCTCGCTGTAATAACTCATGATATAGTTAACAGCTATGAATGCGGGCACATAACCTCTCGTCTCAGCAGGAAGATAATCCCAGATTGCCCAATAGTCCTTTACACCGCCGGCCCTTCTGATTGCCTTGTTAACATTTCCCGGCCCTGAATTATATGCTGCGAGCGCAAGAAACCAGTCGCCATAGATATTGTAGAGATCTCGCAGATGCCTGCTTGCTGCAACCGTAGCTTTATAAGGATCATAACGATCCTCAATAAAGGATGATGACTCAAGTCCGTACATCTTGCCCGTTCCGTACATAAACTGCCACAACCCTTTGGCACCGGCGGGAGATACTGCCGTCGGGTTAAGAGCAGACTCAACAATCGCGAGATACTTCAGCTCAAGCGGAACATTGAAGCTGTCAAGTTTTTCCTCAAAAAGAGGAAAATAAACTTTGGTCAATCCAAGGATTTTAGCCGTCTGGCTTCTCTTTTCGACCGCATAAACACGAATAAATGCCCTGACCTGATCATTGAAAACAAAACGCATCGGCGTTTTGCGATTCAACGTAGCAATCCTTGCCGCGTATGTCGAGTCACTATACTGTGGCACAAAACTTGAGGGGAATCCAAACTTGTCAGAATCTTTCGAAGGAGCAGAAAAGTGCTCATCCTTAAAGTAGGTGGCGTTGACAAGGCTGTCCAGAATATCAGAAACAGTTGACCTGCTGAATGTTCCACGATCGTTTGCCGCTGGCTCTACGGCAAGTGCCGAAAGGGTGATACATTGGGAAACAAACGCCAGAAGCAGGACACTGAAAAATGTCAATAATAACCCGCGTTTCAAAAGCATGAACAATAACCGTTTACATTTATTTCATGAGAGGTCAGCATCAGTAACTCACCTTCCAGAGAAAAAGACCATTTGGAGAGGCAGGATTCAACTGACTGGTAATAGCTCCCGATTCAAGCATCCTCTTGAACTCCCCGACAGAAAGCGATCCCTTCCCTGCGCTTATCATAGCATCAACAAGATAGCGCACCATACTTCGCAAAAACCTGTTCGCCGAAATCTGAAAAACCAGAAAACGATGGTCACGGTACCAATCGCAAGTAGTGACACTACAAATTTTGCCCGGATTATCGCAATCTGCCTTTGAAAATGCAGAAAAATCGTGAGTACCTTTAACAGATGCGGCAATCTGACGCATAACGGCGAGATCAACAAATCCGAATGAACAACCTGCAAAACGCCCATAAAGAGCAGATGGCTTCTCAAGGAGAAAATAACGATAATGCCTCTCTTTCGCACTATGCCGGGCATGGAAATCGAGAGAAACTTCAAGAGGATTAAAGACACGAATCGTTTTGGGCAGCATCGAATTAAGCGAATGCACTATTCTTGATGGCTCCATCGTTGATCCTGTTAAAAAATTCGCTGTCTGCTCTCTGGCATGAACACCTTTATCAGTCCTTCCCGCTGCAGCAAGATTGACCGGCTCCTGCAAAATTCTTCCAAGCGCCGCCTCAATCTCCCCCTGAACAGTGATAATCCTGCCAGACTGTCGCTGCCATCCCGCAAAAGATGTACCATCATATTCAACAGAAACCCGAATATTCTTCTGCACCGTTGCCTTGTCATTTTGTTAAAGAGAATTTAGTACATTGCTTTCCGTATAATAATTATCTTCTGATTATCTTCCATCTTACCGAAAAACTGAGCACTACGTTGCAAACTACTCATCTTGAATCGCTCCTCCTGGCGTTAAAAACCATAGCTGGCGATGGAACCAGATGTTCCTACAGTGTGCCAGCATTATGGGGCGGTAAATCGACCGGCACTGAACAGGTGAATCCGGCCGCATACTACAGTCACATCGTCGAAACTATCCTGAATGACAGTGAGAGCAATTCATCGTTCTCAAAGAAAAGTGACTGGAAAACCTCGGCCGTCGTTTATAATCTTTTTATCCGCCTCTCCACTGCTTTTGATCATAATGGGGACGGATTGATCAATACAGAAGCTCTCGAATGCGGGTTCAGGGAAACAGGAACTCTCCTGAAAGCAATTGCTCTTCTGCCGTATATAAAAAATCTTGGCGCAAATACCATCTATCTTCTTCCTGTCAACGAAATTGGTACGCAAAGCAGAAAAGGTACTCTTGGTTCACCCTACGCTATAAAAAACCCGCGAAAGCTCGATCCTCTGCTCAACGAACCAGCACTGGGACTATCATCTGAAACCTTGCTCAAAGCATTTATTGAGGCGGCGCATATCCTTGAGATGCATGTGGTGATGGAATTTGTATTCAGGACTGCGGCAATCGACAGCGACTGGGTAAAGGATCATCCTGAATGGTTTTACTGGCTCAAAAACAATGGAGATACCCGTAACTACGGGGCCCCTCATTTTGACACTCACACGCTCAACAGAATTTATGAGGTGGTCGATCGCCACGAATTACACAATCTTCCAGCCCCCTCAGCCGAGTACCGGGATCAGTTCGCCACACAACCGGTGACGGTGCAGGAAGAGCATGGAGAACTTTCCGGAATCACCACTGATGGAACGCCTTGCCATATCGCAAGCGCATTTTCAGACTGGCCTCCTGACGACCAGCAACCAGCCTGGAGTGATGTCACCTATCTGAAAATGCACAACCACGATGCGTTCAACTACATTGCCTACAACACCATCAGGATGTACGACAGCGCCCTGGACAATCCGGAAACCTTCAATACCAGCCTTTGGAACGAAATTCTGGATATTATTCCGAGCTATCAAAAGGAGTATCAGATTGATGGCGCTATGATAGATATGGGTCACGCCCTGCCAGCCCTTCTCAAACGAACTATTGTTGTCAAGGCTCGTGAAGAAAATCCTGATTTTGCATTCTGGGATGAAAATTTCAATCCAACTCCAGAAATACGCGCCGAAGGATTCAATGCAGTATTCGGATCACTACCGTTTGTTATTCATGATATTGTGTTCATCAGGGGGTTATTGAACCATCTGAACAAAACCGGTGTCGCTCTGCCATTTTTCGGAACTGGAGAAAACCACAACACTCCTCGCGTCTGCTTCCGTTTTCCGAAACAGGAGGCCGGCAGGAACTTTTCAATATTTATATTCACGCTCAGCGCCATATTGCCAGCCATTCCATTTCTGCAATCCGGAATGGAACTGTGTGAATGGCATCCTGTCAACCTCGGCCTTAATTTTAAAGATGAAGACCGGGCACTCTATCCGCCTGAAAAACTGCCGCTCTTCAGCGCTTTCAGTTATGACTGGGGAAACTGCAACGGACTTGCTCCCCTTAACAGCTATATCAAAAAAATTCTTGCTATAAGGGCACACTATCTTGATTTGGTACTGTGTGGAGCCACTGGCTCAATGAAGCTCCCCTACACCAGTGAACCAGACCTTTTTGCTGTCATGCGCACCGTTGAAAATCGCTCTCTTCTTTTTATCGGCAACAGCAATCTCTATGACACCAGAAAAGGTTTTCTTGAATTCAGCATTGAAAACGACAGTTTGTACGACCTTATCAGTGAACAAACCTGCCAGATCAGTGAACATCGTCTTGAGGTGAACTGCCAACCAGGACAGTGCATGCTTTTTGAGCTTCCGCAAGTTTTCATTAACCAAACATGACTCTCTATGTCTATTCTCATTGTTGGCTCTCTTGCTTTTGACGATATCGAAACACCCTTTGGGCATTCCGACAACACTCTTGGCGGTTCATCCACCTATATTGCCCTGTCGGCCAGCTACTTTACCGACAAAATTCAGATGGTCGGTGTCGTAGGCTATGACTTCGAAGAAGAGCATTTTGCGCTGCTGCATTCCAGAAACATCGACACAAAAGGCATCCAGAAGATTGATTACGGCAAAACCTTCCGCTGGGCCGGACGATATCATTATGACATGAACACCCGCGACACGCTCGACACGCAGTTGAACGTCTTTGCGGATTTTGATCCCGTTGTGCCCGTTCAGTACCAGAATGCCGAGTTTGTCTGCCTCGGTAATATTGATCCCGTGCTGCAGCTCAAGGTGCTTGACCAGATCAACAAACCAAAACTGGTCATCTGCGACACCATGAACTTCTGGATTGATGGCAACCTTGAAGCCCTCCAAAAAACTCTTGCTCGCGTTGATATTTTCATCATCAACGATGGTGAGGCAAGACTTTTGAGTGGCGAGCCAAACCTTGTCAAATCAGCAAGAATCATCCGGCAGATGGGCCCAAAAACCCTGATTATCAAAAAAGGCGAGCATGGAGCCCTCCTGTTTACGGACAGTGGCATCTTTGTCGCACCGGCATTTCCACTCGAAAACATTTTTGATCCTACTGGTGCAGGCGATACTTTTGCCGGTGGTTTTATCGGTCATCTTTCGAGATGTGAGACTATCAACGATGCAGAAATGCGCCGGGCGGTTCTCTATGGCAGCACAATGGCAAGCTTCTGTGTGGAAAAGTTCGGTACCGAAAAAATTGCAGCGCTTGATCTGCTGGAAATTGAAGACCGGTTTCAGAGCTTCCGCGAACTTTCAAGAATAGACGAATAGGGAAGCCAGGAAAAACATCATTTCAGAAAAAACGGTTATGGAGCAGCTCAACATCCTTGATTACAGCTTTATCGTCGGCTACCTTGTGCTGACGCTTGTTATCGGCTTGTGGTTCTCCTCACGCGCCTCGAAAAATGTAGGAGAGTTTTTTCTTTCGGGGCGCCAGCTCCCCTGGTGGATTGCCGGCACCGGCATGGTCGCAACAACCTTCGCCGCCGACACTCCCCTGGCAGTCGCAGGATTTGTGGCCAAAAACGGCCTCGCCGGCAACTGGGTGTGGTGGACCTTTGTTTCAGGCGGAATGTTGACTGTCTTCTTTTTTGCTCGACTCTGGCGTCGGGCAGAGATCCTTACCGACCTTGAATTTATTGAGCTTCGTTACAGTGGCAAGGCGGCAAGATTTCTGCGCGGTTTCAAAGCCATCTATTTCGGACTCTTTATCAACGCCGTTATTATCGGATGGGTCAACCTCGCCATGTTCAAGATTATCAGAATCATGGTGCCGGAACTTAATCCCGAACTGACCATTGTTGCCCTTGTCCTGCTGACCACCTTTTATTCAGGCCTGTCAGGGCTATGGGGAGTATCCATCACCGATGCGGTGCAGTTTGTTATTGCCATGGCAGGCTGTATCATTCTTGCCGTTCTGGCAGTTCAGTCACCTGCCGTGGTCTCAGCCGGAGGCCTCACCAAAGCCCTGCCGGCCTGGATGTTCGATTTTTTTCCAACTTTCACCTCTGCATCAGGCAAAAGCATCACCGGAACAATAGCCCTTCCCTTCATCTCGTTTGCGGCGATGGCGTTTGTCCAGTGGTGGTCATCATGGTACCCCGGCTCTGAACCGGGCGGCGGGGGCTACATCGCCCAGCGCATGATGAGCGCCAAAAATGAGAAACATTCACTGCTTGCTACCCTGTGGTTTACCGTCGCCCATTATTGTCTGAGACCATGGCCATGGATTATTGTCGGTCTTGTGAGCCTCGTCATGTTCCCTGACCTGCCGATGAACCAGAAAGAGGACGGCTTTGTCTACGTCATGAAGGCGGTACTGCCCCCCGGACTCAAAGGGCTTCTTATTGCTGCTTTTCTGGCAGCCTACATGTCAACCCTCTCAACTCACCTGAACTGGGGAACCAGCTATCTGATTAACGACTTCTACAGACGTTTCCTGAAAAAGGATGGGAATGAAAAACACTATGTGACCATTTCCAAAATAACCACATTTTTCACAGCAGCTTTTGCTCTTTACATCACCTTCTTTGTGCTCGACACCATCACTGGCGCATGGGAATTCATTATCCAGTGCGGCGCGGGAACCGGTTTTGTTCTTATCCTCCGCTGGTTCTGGTGGAGACTGAACGCTTGGTCAGAAATCACCTCCATGGTGGCCCCGTTCATTGCCTTCACCTGGATACAACTCTTTACCAGCATCACTTTTCCATTTTCAATTTTTATTATTGTATCCTTTACCATTGCAGCTACCCTGCTTGTCACCTTTCTGACCCCTCCCACTGAAACCGCACAGTTGGAGACATTCTATCGCACCACAAGGGTCGGAGGGGTGCTCTGGAACAAGATTTCCAAAAATCTTCCTGATGTTGTTTCAGACACTGGCTTTGTCATGCTTTTTGTTGACTGGGCACTCGGCATAATAATGATCTATGCCATCCTTTTCGGCACCGGGAAATTTATTTTTGGCGATATCTTCCAGGGCTCGCTCTTTCTTGGCACAGGCATAATTGCCGGATCCCTCATTTTTGCAGACCTGAACCGACGGGGCTGGAACAACCTGAACTGAACAACAACCATGGGCAAACCTTCAGTGATTCTTGCCTCGCAATCACCGAGACGACGTGATATTCTTTCATTGATGCTTATCCCTTTCGAAACAATGGCGGTCACCACAGAAGAGAGCATTGACCCCTCACACTCGATTGAAGAGAATGTCACCAGAATCGCGCTTGAAAAAGCAGAAGCCGTCAAAATCTTGCTTCCGGACAAGGGACGCGACACCATTATCATCGCCGCAGATACCGTCGTGGCAAAGGGAAACCGCATTCTTGGCAAACCCTCAGGATTCGATGAGGCAGTCGCCATGCTCAAAAGTCTCCAGAACCGCTCCCACCGTGTCTATACGGGCTTTGTCATTCTGTACGACAACAAAAGTCACACTGAGTGTGTCACCACCACTGTTGAGTTTGAACCGATATCCGACAATGAAATAAAACGATACATCCTGTCCGAAAAACCTTACGACAAGGCAGGAGCCT
>CAILXE010000222.1 GCA_903838095.1 uncultured Chlorobiaceae bacterium | reverse complement strand
AGCGAAGCAAAAAGAATCAGGGCAATCCACCCGGCAAATGAACGTAAAGGTGTTAAAAATAAGGAGATATTCTCGGCGGGTACCTTATACCCGGTTAAAAATGACAACCCGAAAAACAATGACCCCATTAAGACAGCCGCGCCTCCAGCTAACGCAAGAAGCTTACCATTTGATTTGTTGTCCATGTCAGGTAATGAATTAGGTGTTAGTGGCTTACCCAAAAATTATAGGGAAAGATAAGCATAAATTGTAAAGCCGACAAACAGAAAGCTTAAAAAAACCTTCTGTAAAAAAACGGACTCCCCTAAAACGGTAAAAAACAGAAAAAAACATCATTTGTAACTCAGTTGTTTTTTTAGAATACTTCGCAAAATTAAGGAGTGTCATTTTAATCATTGGATCTCATGATCACCACCACCAGCAGTATTATCGACTTTGAAAAAGCGGAACGCGATTTCATGTTTCTTCTTCAGTGCTTTCAGGAGATGCTTCGTGACCTCGGCGAAGGCAAACTGGCTAACCACCTTCCCTCGGAGAAGGCAAGCATGCCAATTGAACAATATCCTGATACGGAAAGGGCTCTTCAGGCTTTTTCGATATTTTTCCAGCTTCTCAACATGGCAGAAGAGAACTCCGCTGCCCAGAATCGGCGAGCGCTTGAAGCCGAGCACGGCCTCTCTCATCTCACGGGACTTTGGGGTCGAACTCTTCTTCGCTGCCGTGAACTTGGAATTTCTGAAAGAACAATCTGTTCGCTGCTGCCAGCGGTTTCCGTCGAAGCAGTACTGACCGCGCACCCTACTGAAGCAAAACGAAAAACAGTGCTGGAACAGCACCGTCAACTCTACCTGCTTCTGGTTCAGCGGGAAAACCAGATGTGGACACCACTTGAACAGCTCGACATCCGCAACGAGATCAAGGTTGTTCTGGAGAGGCTTTGGAGAACGGGCGAAATTCTTTATGAAAAGCCCGACGTATCGGATGAGCGGCGAAATGTGATTCACTACCTCTTCAATATTTTACCCGAGGTACTGCCCATGCTCGACAAGCGCCTCCTGCAGGCATGGAGTGAGAGCGGCTTTGATGCGGCAACACTCTCAAATCCCGCAGTGCTGCCCCGCCTCAGATTCGGAAGTTGGGTGGGTGGTGACCGTGATGGTCATCCTCTGGTCACCGCAAGGGTAACAGAAGAGACCCTCGACGACATGCGTCGCAGCGCGCTGAAGCTGGTGTTGCGCCATCTCACGGAACTCGCATCAAAATTAAGCCTCTCCGAAAGGCTCCAGTCCCCCGGACAACCGCTTATAAGCCGAATCGAGACACTCTGCAACACACTTGGCGACGCTGGCCATGCCGCAATCAGGAGAAACCGCCGTGAACCCTGGCGCCAGTTTCTGAACCTGATGATTGCCTCTCTTCCTCTTGAAACCGACGCATTGGGCACTATCCGTATCAGCGATGCCCCCTGTCGCTACAGCACTTCGAATGAACTTCTTGAAGATCTTGCACTCCTGAGACAATCACTTCTTGATGTCGGAGCACAGCATATCGCCGACACACAGCTCTCTCCTGTCTTCCGGATTGTGCAAACCTTCGGCTTTCATCTCGGCAGACTGGATATTCGTCAGAACAGCCAGGTGCATGAGCTGGCGCTCTCCCAGCTCATGAACGCAGCGGGGATGAATGGCAGTGATTTTCTTGAATGGGATGAGGCGGCAAGACGAACCTTTCTTGACCGGGAGCTTCTGTCACCCCGACCATTTACCCATCCTGACATGACCGTCGGAGCCGAAGCGGAAGCGGTGCTTGGCTGCTACAAGGTCTTGCTGAATCATTCCAAGAAATACGGCACTGGCGGAATTGGCTCCCTTATTGTCAGCATGACCAGAAACACCTCCGACCTCCTCATTGTCTATCTTTTTGCCAGAGAGGTCGGCTTGATGACTCCGACCGATGATGGCGACGCTTGTTTACTCCCGGTCGTCCCGCTTTTTGAAACCATTGAGGATCTGAAAAAAAGTCCGGCTATTCTCAAGGAATTTCTCAGCCACCCCGTAACACAGCGAAGCCTCGAATTGCGGCAAAAGCAGGCAAACAGTGCAAAAAAAGTTCAACCGGTCATGATCGGATACAGTGACAGCAACAAGGATGGCGGTATTTTTTCAAGCATCTGGACACTCTACCGCGCCCAGGAAGCATTGCTCCAGGCCGGGAAGGAGTGCGCAACCGATATTCTCTTTTTTCATGGAAGAGGCGGAAGCATCAGCCGGGGAGCTGGCCCGACTCACCGCTTCATCAAGGCTCAGCCTTTTGGATCGTTCAGTGCCGGAATGTGCTTTACCGAACAGGGGGAAACCATTGCACAAAAATATGCCAACCGCATCAGCGCTGTCTATAATCTTGAACTCTTCATGGCCGGAGCGGCTGGCGCCATGATCAAACAACACAGTGAAGAGTACCGGCCTCACCCTCTTGAGCAGGTTATGGACATGCTGTCTGAAAAAAGCAACCAGGCTTACCGCCGGTTGATCGAGGCTGAAGGGTTTCTCACCTTTTTTCGTGAAGCAACGCCTATTGACATTATAGAGTCGGCCAGAATAGGATCACGACCTGCGCGAAGAAGCGGCAAAACAAGTCTTGATGACCTGCGCGCCATCCCCTGGGTTTTCAGTTGGAACCAGGCACGCTTCTCCATTTCAGGGTGGTACGGAGTTGGTTCCGCTCTTGAGTATCTGCAATCCAGCGCACCGGAAACCTTCGAAGAGATCCGCACCCGCAGCCACGCATGGGCACCGCTTCGCTACATCATCAGCAATGCCGACACCAGCCTCGCATCCGCCAACCTGCATATCATGCATCAATACGCATCTCTCGTCAGTGATATCGCCATCCGGGAACGAATTCTCGGCATGATTGAAGCCGAATACCACCGGACAAAAACTTTTATTGATCTGCTTTTCGCCAACCCCCTTGAAACCCAGCGTCTCAATGTCAATAAATTTATTACTCCTCGTCAGGAGGGGCTTGACATGCTGCACCAGCAACAAATAAAGCTTCTCAGGCAATGGAGAGAGCTTCAGCATTCGGGAAAACAGGAAGAGGCCGAAAAGCTGCTGGTTGAGCTTTTCCTGACGGTCAACGCCATATCGGGAGGATTGCGCACCACGGGATAGGAATGGACAAGCTGTGACGCTGATCGCCGGACGGCAAAAAAAAGAAATAGTTGCGTATTTTCAATATTTGCCTACCTTGCGTATAAATACCGAAATCAGCCATTTGATCCATCATGCTCTCAACACTCAACGCCGCTGCACTGATTGGCATTGATGCCATGAAGGTTACTGTTGAAATCAACGTGACTGCCGGTATTCCCTCGTTTACCGTTGTGGGCCTTCCAGACAATGCCATCAGGGAGAGCCGGGAGAGAATTCTGACGGCCATAAGAAATTCCGGTTTTATTATCCCTCCTAAAAAAATTACGGTCAACCTTGCGCCGGCGGACATAAAAAAAGAGGGCACTGCATTTGATCTCCCTATTGCCATCGGGCTGCTTGGCTCGCTTGATCTTATCAGCAACCGGTTTGAAGAGGCCCTCATCATGGGTGAGCTTGCGCTGGACGGCTCACTGAGGAGAATCAACGGGGCGCTCCCCGTCGCGATTATGGCAGGAAAAGCGGGAATAAAACGACTGATTGTGCCGTTGGAAAATGCGGCGGAGGCGGCCGTGGCAGTCTCTGCGTCGAGTTCTTCCATTGAGGTATACGGCGTCGAAACCCTGAACGAGACGGTTGCCCTGATGAGCGGCAAGAGTGTGCCAATACCAGTAACCATCAATGTCGCAGAGCTTTTTAAAGGTGAACAGGAATACCCTGTCGATTTTGCTGATATCAAGGGGCAGTGTGCGGCAAAAAAAGCACTTGAAATTGCTGCTGCCGGGGGGCATAACGTGATCATGATCGGTCCGCCCGGCAGCGGAAAAACAATGCTGGCAAAAGGATTGCCGGGCATTCTTCCTCCTCTCGGCTTTGAAGAGTCACTTGAAACCACAAAAATCTATTCGGTAGCAAACCTGCTGGAAAAAGATCGGCCTCTCATGGTGACGAGACCGTTCCGCAGCCCCCATCATACCACAAGCAACATCGCACTTATTGGCGGGGGCACAACGGCCAAGCCCGGCGAGGTCAGCCTTGCCCATAATGGTCTTCTTTTTCTTGATGAACTTCCTGAATTCAGTCGCAATGCGCTTGAAGTGCTCCGCCAGCCTCTGGAAGAGCGGGAGGTGACCGTCTCAAGAATTTCCATGACCACAAAGTATCCGGCGGGCTTTATGCTGATTGCCGCCATGAACCCGAGCCCTGCGGGTGCTCTGAAAGACCGGGACGGAAACCTGACCGCCCCGCCCCAGCAGATTCAACGTTATCTGTCCAAAATATCAGGCCCGCTGCTTGACCGCATCGATATTCATATTGATGTGCCAAAAGTTGATAATTCCGACCTCTTTTCCCCGTCAACCGCCGAGAACTCGGCAGTAATCCGCAAGAGAGTCATGGCGGCAAGGCAAATCCAGCTCAACAGGTTTGCGTACACGACATCACCAAAAATCTTTACCAATGCACAGATGAGCCCCCGCCAGATCAAAAGCTTCTGCCGTCTCGACAGGGAGTGTGCGCAAAAGCTTATGGATGCCATGAATCGCATGAACCTTTCGGCAAGGGCTCACGACCGGATACTCAAGGTAAGCCGAACCATAGCAGATCTCGACGGTTCCGAACATATTGCCCTGAAGCACCTTATCCAGGGCATTCAGTACCGCAACCTTGACAGGGATTTCTGGAGCTTCTGATAAAGGTGGAATCTTAAAAAAATCAGCTAAGAATTTAAACACTCTCTGTCTATATTTCCTTTCGATCCAGAAATCGCTGCCTCCTGTAACCAAAATATCGTCCAAGGAGAATCTTCATGAACGAAAGGGGAAAATTCCGCTACGCACTGCTGCTTGCCAGCTCCCTCTTCACCGCAGTACCATGCTTTGCGGCTGAAACTGTTGAGATGCGCATCAATCGACTTGAGCAGGAACTCGCTGAACTGAAAGCTCTTGTCAACACGAAAAGCACTGTTAGTCAGGGCCAGCCGGAAGCCGCAAAAAAAGCTGAACCGGTCTCACCACCTCTGGTATCAACCAATTCGGGCACAAAAGTGCAATTTTACGGTTTTGCCCGCTTTGACGCATCCTTTGATACAGGAAAAATGTATCCCGGCAACATCGCTCTGTATGTTCGTCCTGAAGGGCTGAACAATCATGATGCTGAATGGGATCTCACCGCAGGCGCAACAAGACTTGGGCTGAACCTCATGGGCCCTGATACTGAGACAATGAAACTTACCGGCAACATTGAGTTTGATTTCCTTGGTGGTGGTAGTGAAAACAACATGAACCCACGAATGCGTCACGGCTATTTCAAGGCATACTGGCCTGCGTCCGATTTCAGCATCCTTGCCGGCCAGACATGGGATGTTCACTCCTCGCTTATTCCCTTTGTGGATGATCCTGCCATTATGTGGACTTCCGGCAATATCGGTACCCGCCATCCCCAGTTGCGTCTCACGAAAGGATTTACAGCCGGAGAAAAAGGACATGTAGAACTTGCTGTTGCTGCCGCAAGGACAATCGGTGAAGCGAACAATAAGGCCGGCTGGACAGAAACATGGAATACCGACCCCGGAAAAGATGCTGCGATCCCAACCATACAGGGAAGAATTGCGTGGT
>CAILXE010000221.1 GCA_903838095.1 uncultured Chlorobiaceae bacterium | reverse complement strand
CCATAGATGATCAGATTTTTTCGAAGCAGGGCATCTGCTCCCATCGGCCGGTATTTAACGCCCCGGATCGCTATCGGTATCAACAGAGGAATAATAATGGCGTTAAAAATCAATGAGGAGAGAATTGCGCTTTCCGGTGTCGCCAGATGCATGATGTTAAGAACCTGAAGTCCAGGAATTGCCAGAACGAACATTGCCGGAATGATGGCAAAGTATTTGGCGACATCGTTGGCGATGGAAAAGGTTGTCAGTGCGCCTCGAGTCATCAGCAACTGTTTACCGATTTCGATAATTTCAATAAGTTTTGTAGGATCACTGTCGAGATCAACCATATTGCCAGCCTCTTTGGCCGCCTGGGTACCGGAGTTCATGGCAACGCCTATATCAGCCTGGGCAAGTGCTGGAGCATCATTGGTACCATCACCCATCATGGCAAGAAGTCTTCCTGCTTGCTGTTCTTTACGGATATACTGCAACTTGTCTTCGGGCCGGGCTTCGGCAATGTAATCATCAACGCCAGCCTGTGCAGAAATGGCCGCAGCAGTTAACGGATTATCACCGGTCACCATAACCACTCGCAGGCCCATGGCGCGCAAACGGGCAAAACGGTCGTTGATACCGGGTTTTAGAATATCGGAAAGCGCTATAACGCCAAGAAGCTCGTTGCCTTCGGCTACCGCAATAGGAGTCATGCCTTGACGGGCGACGTCATCAACCAACCCCTGTAATGTTTCAGAGACTGTTCCGCCCAATCGCGCACAATAGTGAATGAGCGTATCCGGCGCGCCCTTGCGCAGGCTCTGGCCATCAGGCAAATCAATGCCACTCATTCGGGATTGAGCAGAAAATGGCACGACTTTTCCTTCACCGTCATACAAAGCCTTGATGCCCAGCGTTTTTTCTGCAAGAGAGATAATTGATTTTCCTTCAGGGGTCTGATCACCGAATGATGCTTTCATGGCGACTGAAGCAAGGCGATCCCGGCTGATACCCGGCAAAGCGAAATAATCAGTTGCCTGCCGGTTGCCCATGGTGATGGTGCCGGTCTTGTCGAGCAGGAGGGTGTCAATATCACCGGCAAGTTCCACTGCTTTGCCGCTTTTTGCCAGAACATTGGCTGCAAGAGCTCTATCCATGCCAGCAAGCCCGATGGCAGAGAGCAGTGCGCCGATGGTCGTAGGAATAAGGCAGACAAGCAGTGCAACCAGCGTCGGGACAGGAAGCGTTATTCCGAAATATTTGCCGATTGGCCACAGAGTACCGGTTACCATCAAAAACGCCAGGGTAAGGCCGGCAAGTGTCACGGTCAGTGCAAGTTCATTGGGGGTTTTCTGGCGGACGGCTCCTTCAACAAGTGCAATCATTTTATCAAGAAAGGAGTGCCCTGCGGAAACAGAGATGCGGACAACGATCGTATCGGAAATGACTCGTGTTCCGCCGACAACCCCTGAGCGATCGCCGCCAGCCTCTCTCACGACCGGCGCAGATTCACCGGTGATCGCCGATTCATCAACCATAGCCGCGCCTTCAACAATCTCTCCGTCCCCTGGAATAATTTCACCGGTCAACACCATAACCAGATCTCCTTCCTGAAGATCATCAGAACTGACGGCCTCTTCCCTGCCATCTCTTACTCGCCGGGCAACGGTATTCTGACGTGTCCGTTTGAGGCTGTCCGTCTGGGCCTTTCCCCGAGCCTCTGCGAGTGCTTCGGCAAAGTTTGAAAACATCACCGTAAGCCACAGAACAAGCATGACGGCAACGGTATAAACCTGGTGCTCCGCTCCGGTCAGTGCATTCGACACAGCAACAAGCGTTGTCAGTACTGCCCCTGCTTCTGTAACAAACATGACAGGATTTTTCACCATAGCTTTTGGATCAAGCATCACTATTGAGCGGCTCAGTGCGCTGACAACAAGCTCTTTTTCAAAAATAGAGGATTGTTTTGTCTGGCGGCGTTCAAATTTGGCCTGCTCAGAAGTGTGTGGCAACGAATGACTGTTCATCATGTCAATGGTTGATTGCGGTAAGATGATCGGCAACCGGCCCAAGAACTGCGACCGGCAGAAAAAGGAGTGCCCCGATAAAGACAACGCTGCCGAGAATAATGAGTCCAAAAAGCAGGGTATCAGTTCGAAGGGTACCGGCGGTTATTGGCACCGGTTGTTTTGATGCAAGTGAACCGGCAATAGCAAGAGGGAGAATGACAGGAATATAGCGGCCCAGCAGCATCACCAACCATTGCAATGGAACATCGGTAAAGTCCATAAGTAGATTGGAT
>CAILXE010000220.1 GCA_903838095.1 uncultured Chlorobiaceae bacterium | reverse complement strand
GCCATTTATATAGCTATGTTATTTATTTTACAATGTCTTACTTAATGCGCCATACGTTCCTGCACTTTCTACAACCGATTAGCATCAACTACCAAACCTCTTTTTCTTTCACTGGAAGAACCATCACATGAAAAAAGTAAAAAAAAACGATAGAGTGACAATTAGTTACACTGGAAAATTAGAAAACGGAACAATTTTCCAAGCCACAACCGAATCCGAACCTTTAATTATTACTATTGGCAATCTTGACGTCCCACCCACTTTGGAACAAGCTATTATCGGGATGTCAGCAGGCAACAAGAAACTGGTCAAACTTGAACCTGATGAAGGATATGGCCCCCGCCGTAAAGACTTGCTGCAGACACTCAACAGAAATGTTGTGAATGTTGACATCCCCCCCCAAGTTGGAATGATCCTCTCCCTCAAGGTAGAAAAAGATGGTCAGAAGTATCCAGTTCCAGCCACAGTGGTTGAAGTCAACGATGATACTATCGTAGTTGACTATAATCATCCGCTGGCAGGACATAACCTCCTGTACGACATTACTGTGATTTCCATAGAAGAAACCCTTGGAGCGTAACACTCAAGAGTAACAAAGAATATTCTTTCAACAATTACTTTTTACTGACACGCAATCGAAAGTTCAAACGACTCACGACCAATTTACTTTTCTTGTTTTTTAAAAAGAATTACTCTATAAAGAGGTAATTATAAAAGTTTATCAAATGTTCTTTCAATCAAGTAAGCGAGGTCAAATTCTCCGTTTATCTACGAGACTCCGAAGTGAGGGTTCTTGTACCATATTATTTTCATTAAAAACATTTCATTTGGATCAAAATGACAAAGCCCAAGCTTTTGAAACTTTGGCAAGAGTCTCAATAAACAGATACAATACAAGTAGGACTTGAGAATGTAGCCCCCTTTATCCATATGGGAGAACCACATCTCATCTTGGTTTTACTATCTGTGCGCATGGTGATAATCGGTTTTTATTTTTCAATTTCTCCCCGAAGGAGCTCAATAAATGCAAATTGAAGATGACGAAATACTCCAAGGTTTTATCGAAGAATCTCTTGAACATCTTGCTGACATTGAAACTGACTTACTGGCAATAGAAAAAGCAGGGGCCAACATCGATGAAAATTTGGTAAATAAGGTCTTCAGGGCCGCTCACTCCATCAAGGGCGGGGCTGGTTTTATGGGACTCACGGTGATCCAAGAGTTATCTCACGCCATGGAGAATATTCTGGGAATGATACGCAGCCGCAAGCTAGTACCAAATCCGGAGATCGTCAACGTACTCCTCCAAGGATCAGATAAACTGGAAGCAATGATCAATAATGTACATTCCAGTAATGATGAAGACATTACAGAACATCTTATCCCCTTGAATGCCATAGCAGAAGGCACTGCACTCCAGCCCGCCGCACCAAAACCAGCGCCAGAACCTGTTATTATTGAAGCGACCCCAGAACCCGTTGTCGCAGAAGCTATCACCCCGGAACCAGTGCAACAAACGGCGGAGGCACACAACATTCCAGAGGAACAGGCAGCACCCACACCAATTACACCAAAGCCAGAACCAATAGTTCCGCTTACTTCTCCAACGCCAACATCAACTGCAGCAGCTACAACAGCTCAGCCACCTCAGGTTAAGGCGGATACCAGCCTCAGGGTTCATGTCAGCCTGCTTGATTCACTCATGACCCTAGCGGGTGAACTTGTTCTCAGCAGAAATCAACTCCTGCAGACCATCGGTTCAAACGACCTGCGCAATGCCGAGGCAGTAGGACAGCGGATTGACCTTATCACCTCTGAACTGCAAGAGGCGATCATGTTGACCCGAATGCAGCCTATTGGCAATGTATTCAGCAAGTTTCCACGGGTGGTGCGGGATCTCTCCAAGCAACTCAATAAAACTATTGAACTAACGATTGTTGGCAATGAAGTTGAACTGGACAAGACCATTATTGAGTCTATCAACGATCCACTGACCCATCTGGTACGTAACTCGGTAGATCATGGCGTTGAAATGCCCGCAGACCGAAAGCGTGTAGGCAAGGCGGAGAAAGGAATTATCATCCTGAAAGCCTACCATGAAGCAGGTCAGGTTGTCATCCAGATCAGCGACGACGGAAAAGGGCTTGACGGTGAGGCATTGGCAGCAAGCGCTGTCAGCAAGGGTCTGATCTCAACCGAACAGGCCCAGATCATGTCGGACAAAGAGAAGATCAATCTCATCTTCCTGCCAGGTTTTTCCATGGCCAAGAAGGTCACCGATGTCTCTGGTCGTGGCGTTGGCATGGATGTGGTGAAAACTAACCTTGATAAACTTGGAGGTCAGGTTGAAATCGTCTCTGAGGTTGGACGCGGGACCACTATCTCCATCAAACTTCCCCTGACTCTCGCCATTATTCCCTGTCAGATTATCACCACCAGCGGCGAACGATACGCCATCCCCCAGGTTAACCTGGAAGAGCTTCTGCGTATCCCCGCGAATCAGGTGAAAAAACGGGTGGAAAAAGTCGGAAATGCTGAAGTTGTCCGCCTGCGTGGCAATCTCTTACCCTTAATCAGACTGGCTGATGTCATAGAAGCCGAACGAACCTACTGGGACCCCGCAGAGGCAGCGCACAAACCAGACAAACGAGGAAGTATTGCCGATCGTCGGGGTAAGACCTCACCCCTTTTCCAAACCACCGGCGAGACACAGGAAGAAGAGAATAAATCCAATACCGATGAACGTGTCCTCTCGGATCGCCGCTATACCGCCTCAAGCGCCTTAAATATCGTAGTGGTCTCTACCAGCTCCATGAAATATGGCCTCGTTGTCGATCGCCTGCAGGATTCCGAGGAAATCGTCATTAAACCTCTGGGCCGACATCTGCAACAGTGCAAAGGATATGCCGGTGCCACGATCATGGGTGATGGCCGCATTGCCTTGATCCTTGACGTAAGTAATCTGGCACAGATGGCCCATCTGACATCCATTGATGGCACGGACAGGGCAAATGAGGTTGCCTTGGCTGCCGCAGAGCTTATGCGGGCCCAGAAAGATAAACAGGCCCTCCTTATCTTCCGGAGCTCAGAACATGAGCAGTTTGCTGTCCCCTTGAATCAGGTGGAGCGAATTGAAAAAATCAAACGCTCAGAGATTGAAGATATGGGCGGCAAGCGGGTCATGCAGTACCGAGGTGGAAGCCTTGCCCTGATTACTGTCGATAACATTTCTGCGGTTCACCCCTTGGCAGACCAGGACGATCTGCTGGTTATAGTTTTCAACATCTGCTCAAAACCTGTTGGTCTTTTAGCTATTGGCCCCATTGATGCTGTTGAAATAACCACAGAGATTGATGGAGTAACTCTTAAACAACCTGGAATCATGGGCTCTATCATCATTGATGGGCACACCACCATGCTTGTGGATGTTTTTGAGATTGTCCAAACCCTCTATCCAGACTGGTTTGCTGAAAAGCCAGTTTTTGAGATTGAAAAAAACAGCGGGGTTGTCCCCACTATCCTGATTGCAGAAGATTCAAATTTTTTCCGTAATCAAGTCAAAGGATACATGACTGAATCCGGCTACAAGGTCATTGAAGGAGCGGACGGAGCCATCGCCTGGGATCTGCTGCAAAAACATGCTGAAGAGATCGCCATGGTGGTCACTGATATCGAAATGCCAAACATGAATGGATTTGAACTCACAGAAACCATTAGAAAGAATCCCAAGTATAACAAAATTCCCATCATCGCCCTGACCACACTGGCCGCAGATGAGGATATCGCCAAGGGAAAAGCCGTTGGTATTGATGAATATCATATCAAACTGGACAAAGAAAAATTAATGACCTGCGTTCATGATTACATGAAACGTCTCTTCTAAACGACTTTCTACGCGTTACCAATCCATATTGCTTTGTTAAGAGGATAATATGAACGAAACAAAAAGCACTACCAATATACTTGTTGAACTGGCCACCTTCTATATCGGTGATGCCTTGTGCGGCATGGATATTCTGAAGATCCAGGAGATCAACAAACTGATGGATATGACCAAAGTTCCCCAGGCCCCCTCCTATGTTATTGGCATTCTGAACCTGAGGGGTCAGATTGTGACCATCATCGATCTTGGCAAGAAACTCGGCCTTGGAGCAACAGATGCCACCCTCAGCTCACGAAATATCATTGTGAATTCACCTGGTGAGCATGTAGGGCTTCTCGTCACCCGGCTCAGCGATGTCATCTCTGCAGACACCGACAAAATTGAACGTGCCCCTGCCAATATGGGTGGAATTCAGGGAGAATTTTTTTCTGGAGTCTATAAAACTGCTGACAGACTTATTGGCATCCTTGATATCAATAAAGTCTTGCGCCTCGAAGACCAAGGTCACTAATGCTTCCAAAAACATTACGCGTTTTAGTTGTAGACGACACTATTGTTTATCGAAAGGCAGTCAGTGATATCCTCGCTGAAATTCCAGGAATCGAGGTCGTAGGCATTGCCCATAATGGCAAGATTGCCATGTCCAAAATCGCCAGCCTCAAGCCAGATCTGCTTACTCTGGATATTGAAATGCCAGAGATGAACGGACTGGAGGTCCTGGCCGAACTCCAGAAAAGCCATCCAGGTATCGGCGCGATCATGCTCTCAACGCTCACTGCCGATGGGAGCGATATGACCATGAAGGCCCTGGAACTTGGCGCCTTTGACTTTATCCTCAAGCCACAAAGCAGCGCCAACCAGCAGGAAGGAAAGGCTCAAATTAAGGCCGTCCTTCAACCCATGCTTGAGGCATTTCGCCATTCGCAAAATGCCTCATCTTTACTTGGCACCAAGGGTGTGTTCACGCCCAAGACTCTTCTTACAAAAAGACCTAACTCCTTGTTGCGTCCGCAAGCAACACCTGGACCCAGCAATATCCCCCCCCGCCCTTCAGTGCGAAGAGGAAAATCAGAGATTGTAACAATCGGGATCTCGACCGGAGGGCCAAACGCTTTGAGCCAAATGTTGCCACTACTGCCTGGTGATCTTGGTGTCCCGGTGGTCATTGTCCAGCATATGCCGCCAGTTTTCACCAAATCGCTGGCCGCAAGTCTGAATGCCAAATGCGCCCTCACCGTAAAAGAGGCTCAAGAAGCTGAGCCAATCGAACCTAACACTGTTTATATTGCACCAGGCGGGAAGCAGATGAAACTCGTGGCCAGCGCTGATGGGAAAAATCGAATCATCAAGATTACCAACGATCCACCTGAGAATTCCTGCAAACCATCTGTCGATTATCTTTTTCGTTCAGTGGGTGATTATTATGTTGGCCGCACAACTGCCGTTATCATGACCGGAATGGGATCAGATGGCACCAAGGCCTTGCAACTTCTGAAACAAAAAGGGGCCTTGATTATTGCCCAAAACGAAGCCACCTGTGTGGTCTATGGAATGCCAAAAGCTCCCATAGAACAGGGCCTGGCTGACGTAATCGCCCCTTTGAATAAAATCGCTGATGAAATTACCAAAAGTGTTAGATAGTGCTCATCAAAAATTTGTCTTACTTCTCCTCAATAGAATTACACTTTTGACAGCATGCTAAAAATATCACCAGAAGAACTGAAGCTCGTCGCTCAATATATTCACGACATTTCGGGGATATACCTTGACCAGAGCAAATCCTACCTGTTTGAGACCCGCTTGGGTACAATTGCCACCGAACACGGCTGCAGCACCTACAAAGAGCTGTATCAGAAGGCCAAAGCTGAACCCAGCAAGACTATTGAACGTAAAATAATTGATGCCATCTCCACCAACGAGACCCTTTTCTTTCGTGACAAAGGCCCCTTTGAACTCCTGCAGTTCAAACTGCTTCCCGAGCTGATCGACGCCCGCACTCCAAGTTCTCCGGTGCTGAAAACCAACATCAAAATATGGAGTGCAGCCTCATCAACGGGCCAAGAGCTCTACTCTATTGCCATCATCATCAAGGAACTACTTCCTAAAATTGCCAATTACTCCATCAAACTTCTCGGCACAGATATTTCAGACGGTGCAGTTGCCCAGGCCAGTCGGGGAAAATACAATAAATTTGAAATGGAGCGAGGACTTCCAGGTGACAAGCTGCAACGTTATTTTACCATGTTTGGTGATTCATGGACGATTAAGGATGAAATCCGGGCCATGGTCCAGTTTAAAAAACTTAATCTTATGTTGCCATTTGTCGGTCTTGGGAAATTTGATATCATCTTCTGTCGGAATGTGGCCATCTATTTCACCCTTCCCGACCGGCAGAAACTTTTCGATAAAATAGCAGACAACTTAGCCGATGACGGCTATCTTATCATTGGCTCCACAGAATCACTCACTGGCATCTGTCCTCGTTTTATTCCCAAGAGACATTTACGATCAATCTTCTATCAGAAAAAATAAAGGGAGCTTCTTTCATGAATAATATGACTATACTCGTTGTGGACGATGATCCTGTCATCAGAAGAATGCTGGAGAAACGCCTGGAGAAAGAAGGATATGAGGTATTGATTGCTGAAGACGGCTATCAGGCAAGGAAGATACTCCCTCAACAGCATATTGACGTGGTGCTGACCGACCTAATGATGCCAGGATCAATTGGGGGTATTGAAGTTCTTGATATTGCAAAAAATCTCAATCCCAACATTGAGGTTATCCTAATCACTGCTCACTCATCTATTGACACTGCAGTTGAAGCAATGAAGAAAGGTGCTGCTGACTACCTGGAAAAACCAATTAACTTTGACGAACTTTTTCTCCGCCTTGAGAAAATTGCCAATGTTAACTCAATAATGCGGAATGCCATGGATCTCAGCCAGGCAATGGACACAACAGAAAGCGCCGCATCTGAAACCATTCAGAACCTGGAAATCAAAACCGCTGAGCTCCAAAACCAAATAGATATGCTCGAAACAATTCTTCGGGATGAAGAAACATCCATCTATGAACGCATTGACAAGGCAATCGACCTGTTAACAAAACAAAAGATAACATAATATCATGCCTAACAGTGCTTCATATCCCCTCTTTCATTCCCTTGCTAATTTTCAGTAAGAGCATTTCTTGAAAATATTACTGTCGCCCTTGCAGCTCATACCCAACAGTATCGGATAATTGGGCATCATCAAGAAGGGCCCCGTCAAGTTTAGCGCCAGTCAAATCTGCCCCTGAAAGATTGGCTTTATACAAATCAGCCTTCCGCAGATCTGTATTTCTGAGATTCGCTTTCACCAGTATCGTCCCTTTCAAATTTGCATTCTCAAAATCAACACCCTCAAGCTTGCTTCCGCTGAGATCAGCACCTTCAAGATCAGCACTATCCATGTTTTTACCAGTCAGATCAACCCCTGTGAGGTTACATCCGTAGCAATGCTTTGTTTCAAGCAAAAGCGCCCTGTTTTTTGCTGTTTCAGCTGCCGGATCCATTTTATTTTCAGGTACCTGAGCACTAATCGTTTCATTTCCCTGTAGCTGCTTGCCCTTCTGGAGATTATCGTCGTGTTTTCCGGTTACAGCTTTATTTTCACTTTCTCCCTGACCAAACAGTCCTTTCACACTCCCCAAGGTCTTATCAAAAAAACCTGGCTCTGTGGAAGGAGAAGCCATCTGCTTTCCTTTGACCTCGGCAGGCGGTTGTTCTTTAACAGGAGGAAGGGTGGCAGCAACATCCTGTTTCGGCGCTGCCTGCACTGGCGCAGTTTCTGGTGTCACCTCAGCCATTTTGCCAATAGCGGCTGATTTTTCAGCCACCGTTTTCTTTTCATCATTTTCTCCCTGACCAAACAACCCTTTCACACTCCCCAAGGTCTTATCAAAAAAACCTGGCTCTGTGGAGGAAGAAGCCGACTTCTTTCCCTTGACCTCGACAGGCTGTTGTTCTTTAACAGGAGGAATATCGGCAACGACATCCTGTTTCGGCACGGCCTGTACGGCTGGCGCAGCTTCTGGTGTTACCTTCGCCGCCTTTCCAGTTGAAACTGATTTTTCAACCACAGCTTTCTTTTCATCACCCTCGCCCTGACCAAACAACCCTTTCACACTTCCCCAAGTCTTATCAAAAAAACCCGGCTCTGCTGATGAAGAAACCGTCTTCTTTCCTTTAATATCAGCAATCGCTTGCTGTGATGTAGCAACTTGAGCCTTATCTTCTCTTTTTTCCACAACCGAAGTCACTCCCCGCCCTCCCTGGGCAGGAACTGACTTATCAACAACATCCTGAGGAGAAATATTTTCAGAGACAGACTTTTCTGATGGTTGATTCAAGGCAACTTCTTTGTCCAGTTGAATACCGACAAGATAGGCGCCAACGAAGGTAGCGCCGCGAAGATCTGCGCCGCGAAGATCCGCCTCCGCCAGATCAGCACCACCGAATTCAACATCCCTTAAATCTGCATTTTGCAAGTTGGCTTTATTCAGAGTAGCAAGATGTAATCGTGCTTGCGAGAGATGCGCACCTGCCAAATTGGCGCCTGTCAAATTGACCCTGTCAAGATTAACTCCTGAAAGATTAACGCCAGCAAGCTCACATCCAGGACAACTACTGGCTTCTATTAGTTTTTTCCTGTTATCTTGTACTTTGGCAAAATCAATATTCTGCCCAGCAAAGGCAAAATTATTCCAATTACATACCACCATACCAACCAACATCAACGGGACAATCTTCTTCAAAACGCACATATTTTTTTCCCCAACAGGATAACTCACTCAAAGTCAAAAAAGGATATTATTTATCATCTTCCATCAACATGCAACTATGGAAAGGATACTCCAGACGAAGCAAACCTGTCAAGATTCATCAAGAGATGATCACTCATTGTCTCTTTTGGCCCTCATTTTTCAATCATTCAAAATCACCAAAGATCTTGCAAACATGGCAGAAATCAAATTTTCTCGTGCCTCTATAGGAAACTCAGCGATCACCTTCCTGAACTCCCGGCTATGTGGACTTGCAGGTAAAAATAGACTTCGAGCTCACTTCTCCATACAGAATACTAGAGAACAAATATTATTCTCTCTACCTTAAAAAGCTACAAACCACACAACGTTTCTGCCTTTTAAAAAAATCCATTCAAAAAAACAAAAATTTATATATATTTCGGCATAGTATCGAACATAAGACAACATATTCCCCCAAAAGAAAAAAATAAAATTATTAATATCAAAACCTTATTAACAGCAATGAAAAATGAATTTTCATTCATTTTTCATTGCT
>CAILXE010000219.1 GCA_903838095.1 uncultured Chlorobiaceae bacterium | reverse complement strand
GTAAAACAGATGCCTGGCCTGCCGACAGGCTTCAGCTTGCTGATCTATGGAAAAAAGAGCTGAAATACCAGTGGATAAACCTGAAATATTCCGGTGAAAGCAGTAAGACCATTCGTGGAACCCTTGCCAAAAGCTTTACAAACCGCCTGAATCTGCTCAATCGTCAAAAACCGGATGATGCTTTTCAGGCATACACTTATGCGCTGACAACCTCTTTTGATCCTCATACAAGTTATCTGTCGCCGGATGAGTACGAAAACTTTCAGATAGACATGAGTCGTTCCCTTGAGGGCATTGGCGCAAAACTGCAGACTGAAAGCGAGTATACCGTTGTTAATGAAATTATTCCC
The DNA here is from genome assembly GCA_903838095.1 of uncultured Chlorobiaceae bacterium. GTDB lineage: Bacteria > Bacteroidota > Chlorobiia > Chlorobiales > Chlorobiaceae > Chlorobium. Next base: position 6,094 of record CAILXE010000219.1, on the reverse strand, counting down.
GGAGGTCCAGCCTTCAAAAGCAGTTTGCTGAAAAAAGGTGATAAAATTATAGGTGTGGGCCAGGGGCAAACCGGAGAAATTATTGATGTGTCAGGATGGCGCATCTCTGATGTGGTAAAACTCATCCGGGGAAGAAAAAACACTGTCGTACGCCTGAACGTTATTCCTTCAAGCCAGGGAGGCAGAGGTCCTGCCAAAATAGTTCAACTCGTGCGTGAAAAGATTAACCTGGAAGAGCAGGCTGCAAAAAAAAGCATTATTCTTCAAAATGGCCAGAAAATTGGTGTTGTCACGATACCATCATTTTATCTGGATTTCGAAGGCCAGCAACAGAATACCGGAAACTACAACAGCACCAGCCGCGATGTAGCAAGAATTCTTAACGAATTGAACACCGAACATGTTGAGGGTATTGTCATTGACCTTCGTGACAATGGTGGCGGTTCGCTTGAGGAGTCTGTGAATGTTACCGGACTGTTTATCCCAACTGGCCCAGTTGTGCAGATAAGCAATTCAACAGGCGGAAAAATGGTGCTCAGGGATGAAGACAGAAGGGTGCTTTATAATGGGCCGCTTGCTGTGCTTGTCAATCGTTACAGTGCATCGGCCTCCGAAATATTTGCTGCGGCAATACAGGATTACCATCGAGGAGTTATCATCGGCGAAAGAACTTTCGGCAAAGGAACCGTCCAGAGTATTATAAAGCTGGCAAGACCGTTCTCTTTTTTTGGCAAAAACCCTGAACTTGGGCAGATCAAGCTTACGATTGCCAAGTTTTACCGGATTTCCGGTGGCAGCACCCAACATAAAGGAGTTGTGCCGGATATTATGATCCCTTCGATGATTGATACCGCTCTTGTGGGCGAGGATACCTACTCCAGCAGTTTGCCCTGGAGTACCATATCTCAAGCTTTTTATCGTCCAACAGGAGAGATAAGTCAGGAGGAGATAGGCTTACTTCGCCAAAAGCAGCAGGAACGATCATCAAAAAATCGCATATACCAAGCCTATCTCCATGATCTGAATATTCTTAACAGAATCAGAAAAAAAAGAACAATATCGCTCCAGGATTCCACCTTTAAATCGGAAATAGAAACGATAAAACACATTGAAAAGCTATGGGTCCAGGAGCCGGATTCCACCAAAAACCTGAATAAGGATGTTCTGCTCAATCAGTCAGTGTCCATTGTTTCAGATATAGCAGAACTCAATAAAGTACAGCGCCAAACAGTTATCAGAGCGCTACCTTCGTTGAACTGATCAAAATATTTTGCCTATGCTCGAAACTTTTGATCAACAGAAGCTTTTCGATAACTACGCCACAGCGCTTTCGAAGGCATGGGAAAGCTACATAAAGTTGATCGACCTTCTCCTTGGCCTCGCTGGAGCAACTGCTCTTGTATTTGTTGCGTCCATAAAAGTGAGTGATTGGTCAACCCTGCCAAATAGGCATTTGATTATGTATGTTTTTATCTTTTCAGGATTGTCTTTGATATGCGGAGCCTCATGGCGATTTGCCAGTCAATATTTTATGGAGTACGAAACACTCGGTTCGCGCACAATTGCGGATTTGTATTTTCTGAGTACGGGAATAGAGCCGGTCACGACGTCGCACTTGGCAAATCCTTTCCTTCGGCGTGCTTATAAGGTCTGCTTTCGTTTTTTTCCTTTGCCAACGGGGATTTTTCTTCTCTGTGCCTGGATATCGATATTTTTGGTTTTTTTCTACTCATCTCCAATTCTGTCTCATGTGAGGCCATGATATTGTTGTGATGGAGAGGCTGTTTCATTATTTTGAAAAGAAACTTATAACATCCCTTTGACAATGATTCGAAAAAGTCTTTTTATCCTGTTTTTTTTGGTTGGGAGCGTTTTTCCTCTTATAGCAGGAAACGCCAGAACATCCGTTCCGGTTAAACCTGTGGTTACCTTGAAGCCAACACCTTCAGAGTTGCAAGCCGCCAAATCTGTCAGCCAATACCTTTTGGAGAATCACTATAGAAAGGTGGCTGTTAATGATTCCCTGTCACAACAGATATTTAATCGATATATCGATAATCTCGATGGCAGCAAAAGCTATTTTTTGGCACGAGATATAGAACATCTCAGTCAGATGTATGGCAAAACAATTGATGATGAGTTCCTGGCTGGCAAAGCAACTGCGGGATTCGACATTTATAACCTTTTTTTAAAAAGGGCTAAAGAAAAAATGCGGTATATGAAAGCCGCAGCAGATACCGTTCATTTCAACTTTTCAACTCCCGAAACTCTTGATCTTGATCGCAAGAGTGACCCTTGGCCAGCAAACGAGCTGCAGCTCACCGATCTGTGGAAAAAAGAGCTGAAATATCAGTGGCTCAACCTGAAATATTCCGGAAAAACGCATCAGGCGATACGAAAAGAGCTTGCAAAAAGCTTTACCAGCAGACTGAACCTTTTGAACCGCCAGAAGCCCGATGATGCTTTTCAGGCTTATACGTATGCGTTGACAACCTCTTTTGATCCTCACACAAGCTATTTCTCGCCAGATGAGTATCAGAACTTTCAGATCGACATGAGTCGTTCACTTGAAGGAATCGGCGCCAAACTTCAGACAGAAGGGGAGTATACCGTGGTGAATGAGCTTATTCCAGGAGGGCCAGCTTTCAAGAGTAATCTCCTGAAAAAGGGAGATAAAATTATCGGGGTCGGTCAGGGGAAAAAAGAGGAAATTGTTGATGTCTCGGGCTGGAGAATCAATGATGTTGTCAAGCGGATTCGTGGAAAGAAAGGCACCGTTGTTCGTCTGAAAATTCTTCCAGCAAGCCAGGGCGGACGAGGGTCTGCAAAAATTGTCCAACTATTGCGCGACAAGATAAATTTGCAGGAACAAGCTGCAAAAAAAAGTATTATCAAGCAGAATGGCTCTAAAATTGGTGTTATAACCATCCCGTCATTTTACCTTGATTTTGAAGGTGAGCAGCAAAATACCGGCGATTATAACAGCACAAGCCGTGACGTAGCGCGTATTCTTGAAGAGCTCAATTCCGAACACGTCGATGGCATTGTTATTGACCTTCGCGACAATGGAGGCGGTTCCCTTGAAGAAGCAGTAAACGTTACCGGTCTGTTTATTCCGAGTGGAGCGGTTGTCCAGATCAGTAACTCAACTGGTGGAACAACAGTCCTCAAGGATGAGGACAGCCGCGAACAATATGATGGGCCACTCGCCGTTCTGGTTAACCGTTACAGCGCATCGGCATCCGAAATTTTTGCCGCTGCCATTCAGGATTACAATCGTGGTGTTATTATTGGCGAAAGAACATTTGGCAAGGGTACTGTTCAAAGTCTTATCAAACTTGCAAGGCCATCGTCTGATGCAACTCGGCATTCCGAACTTGGAGAGATCAAGCTTACCGTTGCAAAGTTTTACCGGATTTCAGGTGGCAGTACACAGCATAAAGGTGTTGAACCTGAAATTAATATGCCATCACTGATTGATACAACGAAGATTGGAGAAGACACCTATTCAAGCAGTCTTCCCTGGAACACTGTCTCTCCATCATATTATAAGCCGACGACAGAGATCTCTCCAGAAAAGATTAACCTGCTGAAACAAAAATTTCAGGAACGATCATTGAAAGATCCTCTTTACCAGAGCTATCTCAATGATCTGAATACCCTTGACCAGATCAGGAAGAAAAAAGCAGTATCTTTGCAGGATGCGGAGGTAAAATCGGAAACCGAGACAATAAAACAGATTGAACAGCGATGGGCTCAGGAGCAGGATGCCACAAAAGATCCGGTTAAAGATGTGTTGCTCAACCAGTCTGCCGCAGTTGTTGCAGATTTGGCAGTGATCAGGAAAGAGCAGGCACAACAAATATCAAAAACGCCTTCTTCTTTGCGTTAAAGTTGTTTTCGGGCATTCTCGATTTGAAGAGCAACGGAGTCGAATGAGCAACTTCCGTGTGTCTTTTTGGAGTTCACACTTGCGTCTGCTTTGAGGCAGTCATAAATATCAGCATCAATCACATCGGAGAACTCCCTGAACTTTTCAACAGGAATGTGTGGCAGGTTGACTTCCGAAGCGATACTCCAGGTGACAATTTTGCCAGTAATACGGTGCGCATCACGGAAAGGAATCTGCTTGCGAACAAGATATTCGGCAATTTCTGTAGCAAGGCTGAGATCCTCGGACGTCAGTTTCGCCAGTCGTTCCTCCTTAAGTTTGGTATTCTCAAGCAGTTTTGCAAAGATACTCAAACTTCCGATGGTTGTCTCTGCGCTGTCAAACAGCGGTTGTTTGTCCTCCTGCATGTCCCTGTTGTAGGAGAGAGGAAGGCCCTTCATAATAGTGAGCATCGCCATCAGATTGCCGTAGACCCTGCCCGTTTTACCCCTCACCAACTCGGCAATATCGGCATTTTTCTTCTGCGGCATGAGTGAAGAGCCAGTCGCAAAGGCGTCGCTGATCTCAAGATAACCGAACTCGTAGGAACTCCAGAGAATCAGATCCTCGGCAAAGCGCGAGAGGTGCATCATGATTACGGAACAGGCCGAGATGAACTCAATGATGATATCGCGATCGCTCACGGCATCAATGCTGTTGGCAAACATGTCGTCAAACCCAAGGAGCACTGCCGATCGTTCCGGATTGAGAGGAAGGGTGCTGCCTGCAAAAGCAGCGGCACCAAGAGGGGAGATATTCACCCGTTTCATGAGGTCGTGCAGACGCTGCCGGTCGCGGCTGAACATGTTGAAATAAGCCATGTAGTAATGACCCGCAGAAATCGGCTGGGCTCGTTGCAGGTGGGTATAACCAAAGATGATGGTTTTCTGATAGCACTCCGCTTTTTCAACGAGCACGTTCAACATCACTCCAAGGGCATCCTGAAGTTCCGTTATCTGGCGGCGCAAGTAGAGTCGTGTATCAGTAGCAACCTGGTCGTTACGGCTTCTGCCGGAGTGCAGTTTGCCCGCAGTGGTACCAATTTTTTCCTTGAGCCGGTTTTCAATAACGGTATGGATATCCTCATCCTCCCAGTGGGGGAGCAGGGCGCCGCTCGACAGCTCATCCTCAATCTCTTTCAGTCCGGCAATAATTTCTCCAGCCTCAGCAACACTGACAATACCCTCTTCGGCAAGCATGGTGACATGGGCAATTGAGCCCTGGATATCTTCACGATAGAGCTTCTTGTCTACATGCACCGATGACGAAAAGAGAAGCGCATCGCGGTCAAAAGGCAGTGAAAATCGGCTCTGCCAGAGTAACTCCTTTGTATTGCTGCTCATAAGAATATCCGTTGTTGTGAAAGAGAATCTGCTCCCAAAATAGTAAATTTTGGTTTATTGCCTTGGGATGATTGCTGTGAGAGGTTGTCACGCAGGATCACTTTCCAATGACGGTTGATGTTAAGTTTTAATGCTGTTGTAACCGATCATGCAGTAATAATCAGAAAAAAATGTAAGTTTGGGATCGAACATGAGATTAAAAACGACCTATGAACACTTTATGCCTTTGAACGATCATCTATGGAAATAAGAACGGATCTCTATCTTGGAGACTGCACACAAGTACTCACAGCTCTGCCGGACGATTCGGTAGACCTAATATTTACCTCTCCGCCTTATGCTGACCAGAGAAAGCAGACCTATGGGGGCTTTCATCCAAATGATTACGTCGAGTGGTTTTTGCCGATATCAGAGCAACTGCTAAGGGTACTCAAGCCAAACGGTACCTTTGTCCTGAACATCAAGGAAAAGGTGGTCAATGGCGAACGGAGCACCTACGTCATGGAACTCATTCTGGAGATGAGGAAGCAAGGGTGGTTCTGGACTGAAGAGTTTATCTGGCACAAAAAAAACTCTTATCCGGGTAAATGGCCAAACCGCTTCAGGGACTCATGGGAGCGACTGATTCAGTTCAACAAGAGTAAACAGTTTTACATGAATCAGGAAGCTGTTATGGTTCCGATGGGCGACTGGTCAAAGAGTCGGCTCAAAAACCTGAGTGATACTGATAAAGTACGAGATACGTCGAAGGTGGGGAGTGGATTCGGAAAAAACATCTCGAACTGGCTCGACCGGGATATGGCCTATCCGACAAACGTGT
>CAILXE010000218.1 GCA_903838095.1 uncultured Chlorobiaceae bacterium | reverse complement strand
TGGTTTTTCCGCCGAACCCCATTGGGCCGATATCCATGGTATTTGCTTTTTCAAGCACCTCCTGTTCGAGAGCATCAAGTTCGCTGTCGGGGTTGCGGTCGTCAATCGTACGGAAAAGCTGTTGTTTGGCAAGGTCAAAACCGCTGGTTCGGTCGCCACCGATGCCAACGCCGATAACACCGGGGCTGCATCCCTGGCCCTGTGCCTGATAGACCGCATGAAGCATACATTTACGCACACCGTCGAGGTCACGCGAAGCGCTTCCGAGACCTGGAATAACATCGGGCAGTGAGTACTGAATGTTTTTGTTTTCGCATCCTCCCCCTTTCAGAATCAGCTTCACCTCAATCTCATCTTTTTCCCAGGGTTCAAAATGGATAACGGGAAAGTGGCATCCAAGATTATTTCCGGAGTTTTTGCCGCTGATGGCATCAACCGCATTAGGACGAAGTTTGCCTGTTTTCGATGCCTCTGCCACTGCGGCTTCGATCTCTTTTTTCATGAGAAGCTGATCGGCGCCACGAGGAGTATGAATGAAAAAGGTTGGCATACCGGTATCCTGACAGACCGGCGAAATATTGTCGACCGCCATATCAATATTAACCGAAATGGTGGACATGGCAAGCCCTGCCTGAGACGCAGGATCTTCACGATCAATAGCGGCAGCAAGTGCACAACGAACGTCACTCGGCAAATTGGCCGATGTTTCCGTAATAAGCGCAAGGATTGATTCCCTGAAATGTTCCATAGCAAGAAGAGAAATTATAATTGAGAGAAACCTGGTGTGCAGAAATGGTTATTCCACAACAATTTTTGCAGCCGCCTGCTCCTTGACGAGCAGTACCGGAATATCGGAACAACGGAAAACCTCTTCAGCAACGCTCCCCATCATGATTCTCTGCAGGCCGGTACGACCATGAGAACCCATAATGATCAGATCAGCGCCCCATGAACTCGCCTGTTCCGCAATAACCTTGGGAGCTTCACCCTTGAGAATGCGGAAATCAGCATTTAAGCCTTTCTTTTTCTCCGCCATAAGTACTCGCGAAAAATTGTCGGGAAGAGCATCTCCATCCTCTTCTGGCTGAACAGAACTTTCTGGCAGCGGAGTAGAATTTTCTGGTGCAACTGCTGTTTTTTCGGGAACAACACCGGGAGAAAGGATGTGCACAAACCTGACATGAGCGCCGACTTTCCGGGCAAATTCAACAGCATAACGGACGGCATTATCCGATGTGGGCGAGTAATCGGTAGGGCAAAGTATCCTTGTAAGATGTATCATAGCGGTTAGTTGAGTACATGAATGTGATGAAGCGGTATATCTCAGCAATAAAAAACCAATTTACATTTTTTTTGAAGGAATCCATTCGACTGCACGATTCTTGGTCGCCTCACTTTCTGCCTGTATATTGAATGAAATACCTTTTTTCAGCCTTTTCACCGTAAAGCCATGGAACCCCTGGTTGAAGCATTAAGCCACCCGGAAGCGTATTCCCATACCACTGGAACAATCGAGGTGGTGGAGACCCACATTTCATGGATTTTTCTTACAGAGTCTCTGGCCTACAAAATCAAAAAACCGGTCAACCTGGGATTTCTGGACTTTTCAACTCTTGAAAAACGTCAGCATTACTGTAACGAGGAGCTTCGCCTCAACCGGCGACTCTGTCCTGAAATCTATCTCTCTGTAGTGCCGGTTGTCTGGAATGGAGAGACTTTTCTGGTTGATGCCGATGGAGAGATTGTCGAATATGCGGTTTTGATGGTACGATTTGACCGGACAATGGAGCTTGACAGGATGCTTGCGCACAAGCTTCTCACTGAAAAACATATTGACCATCTTGCCATTCTCCTCGCCTCATTCCACCGCTCACTTCCTCCGGCGCCTCCGGAAAGCGGTTTTGGCCTTCCGGATAATTTGATCAAGCCGATGCTGCACAATTTTACCTCCATGGAGTCGATCACCTCAAACTCGATGGAAATCGATCGGCTTGAAGCTTTGAAAGCATGGACCATTCAGGAACACCAGCGTCTTTATCCTCTTTTTCTCCAGCGAAAGAGAGAGGGGTTTATCCGCCAATGCCATGGAGATAT
>CAILXE010000217.1 GCA_903838095.1 uncultured Chlorobiaceae bacterium | reverse complement strand
ATACGGAGACAACAACCACCTTTTGGCCTGTCGTTGGTGATGTTGTTATTATGTCTCATTAATTGATAGTTCATTTGAGTAACGTTTGATTTACAGGTGTCAATAAAGCTTTATATCATGATAAAATCCAAGGATATACCATAAAAATACCGTTAATATGGGATAGAACGCCTCTCTTCAGAGCATATTTCATGATGACCATGAATCGATGGCCCAAGAACAACTCTGCAACACACAGCAATGAACGGTAGCTGCAACCTACCCGAATTTTTTTTATACTGTTCAATGAGATAGCGGCGGTGCCGCCCAGGGTGCAGCGAGGTGTTGAGAAACTGGCGCACGACAAAACATCCGCTTCAGCAACGGTGAAATATCTGATTAACGGTTAATGCAATTTTCATTCCACTCTAATCGCGCTTTTTTCAAGCTGTTATCTTTTCGGCTCTTCATTGTGCTTTCCTACCAGATGATGGCGATTGTGGTGGGCTGGCACATCTATGAACTGACACACGACACGCTTGCGCTTGGTTTGATTGGGCTGGCTGAGGTTATCCCCTACTTCTGCTGCGCGCTTTTTGCTGGCTATGCCGTCGATCACCACTCCCGGCGCCTGTTTGGTGTGCTCGCCTCACTGATGGTCTTTCTCAGCGCATTGACTCTGACTGCTGTTGCCGCAGGGTTTATAAACGGCTATACGGTATGGTGGCTTTACGGCACCATTGCCTTTAATGGAGTGGCGCGGGCCTTTATCAGCCCATCCTACAGTTCAATGTTTGCCATCATTCTGCCCCGTGAAGAGTATGCACGTGCATCAAGTCTTGGCAGCTCGGTTTTTCAGCTTGCATTGGTCGTCGGACCCGCATTGGGTGGAATCCTGGTTGGATTAGCCGGCAAGAGAGCCGGATATGGCGTTGCTTCCATTCTCAGTCTCGGCGCCGCCGCAGTTCTTCTGTCACTTCGAGTCAAAGAACCACCCCCTGCAGAAAGCGCACCAATCTTCACAAGCATTGCAAGCGGCTTCAGATTTGTCTTCAGCAACCAGGTTATTCTCGGAGCACAGTCACTTGATATGTTCGCGGTCCTCTTCGGTGGCGCAGTGTCCATGCTGCCAGCATTTATTCACGATGTATTTCACTACGGACCTGAAGGACTCGGCATTCTTCGCGCAGCTCCGGCAGCAGGGGCTGTGATGACGGGACTTTTTCTCGCGCGGCATCCCATCAATCTTCACGCCGGACGCTGGCTGCTTGGAGCTGTTGCCGGGTTTGGACTCTGCATTATAACTTTTGCCCTGTCCACAAATATCTGGATTGCCGGTATGCTGTTGGTGCTCTCTGGCATTTGCGATGGCGTGTCGGTTGTCATGCGCACAACCATCATGCAACTGGTCACACCCGATGCCATGCGTGGACGCGTTTCGGCTATCAATGGTATTTTCATTGGCTCATCAAACGAACTTGGCGCTTTTGAATCGGGGATTGCGGCACGCTTGATGGGACTGATACCGTCAGTAATTTTTGGAGGAGTGATGACTCTTGCCGTTGTTGCCGCAACAACAAAACTGGCTCCAAAGCTGAGGCGGCTGGAGCTTCATCAATTATACTGATTTTTTCAATTCTCTTATCTGATCAATCATGCCCACTCTTGCCTACAGCATCAGAAATACACTGTACTTGAATATGACAAACCGATGTTCTAACAACTGCTCGTTCTGCATTAAATTCAACAGCAGAACATTTCACAAAAATGACCTGTTTCTCGACACAGAGCCATCATTCGATGACATCATGGCAGCAATTGCAACATTCAGGGATTTTGATGAAGTGGTTTTCTGCGGTTATGGGGAGTCATTGATCCGTCTGGACATTGTCAAGCAGGTGGCTGAAGCGGTCAAGCTGCATTATTGCACTCCCGTCAGGATCAATACTGACGGGCAGGCAAATCTGGTGCATGGCCGAAACATCATCCCTGAGTTGGCAGGAAAAGTGGATTGCCTGTCCGTCAGTCTGAATGCACCGGATGCAGAAACATACATGCGCCTGTGCCATAGCCCGTTCGGCGCAGCCGGTTTTACCGGTGTCTGCGACTTTATCCGTCTGGCAGCGGCTGAAATACCGGAAGTTATTGCAAGCGTTGTCCTTGTCCCCGGACTCGATGTGGAGGCGTGTAAAGCTCTGGCCCTTTCTCTGGGGGCATCATTTCGGAAACGATCGTATTATGCCGGATAAGTGTACAGCCCCTTCCCACACCAAACTAATTGGACCTCTTTGTTGTTGATGCTTAATAAGAGATGAAAAAGAAAATTGAAAAGTATGACAAGAAAGTCAGTTGTCAGAACAAAGATTAATGGGGTTGATTATCGTGTTTCAGGCATTGTAGTTGTTATGACTTTTTGGAAACATAATTGGAGAAAAAATGAAAAAGACACTTCTTATGACCATGCTTTTTGCAGGCATTGTTTCAGCTCCTGCATTTGCTGCACCTTATTGCAGCAGTTCTGTTGGTCTTGGAATGGCTGGTGATTTTAAAGAGCCTGCCCGTGGAGTGGATTGGGGAGTTGATTCCGGTTTTGCCATAAGCGGTGCGGTTGGTAACGATTTTGATGGGCTCAGGGTTGAAGCTGCAGTTGGATATCAGAAAAATGATTTTTCTACTGACGACAATACTTCCACGTCACTCTTAACCGTTATGGCAAATGGTTATTACGACTTCAAGACAAGCGCAGGGATTAAACCGTATGTTATGGCAGGTCTTGGAATTGCTCATATTAAAGCTGATGATGATCCTGGTAGTACAGCTCCTTGGCTTGATGATACCTATTTCGCCTGGCAGCTCGGAGCAGGGGTAGGTTACAACGTTTCAGGCAGTGTTACCATTGATGTTGGGTACAGGTATCTCAAGCCTGAAGGTATTGACTGTCCAACCCATTTAACGAATGTAAGCTGGGAAAGCCATAACATTCTTGCCGGAGTCAGGTACACGTTCTGATATGGTAATATTCCGGCGAACCTCAAACACTTTTTTGCCCTGAACGGAAAAGGTGTTTGATTTCGCCGGAACAAGAGGGTTTGGACGAATTGTCAGTATTTCAACATATACTGTGATTTGGGATCACGAAGAACGCTCATCCATGATCCGTAGGTCGGGTTTGGCAATATAAACCATGTGCGTCCCCAGTTATTTTTGTTTTCGTCGACCAGACGGTCACGATCCTGAGGAGTAATATTTGACTTCACATCGGGGAGAAAATCGCCAAGGTCGTCGCCGAACAACATCACTATCCGGTATTTTTTTGAAACATATTCACGACGGCTCTTCTTCTCGGAAGTCCAGCCATCCTGCTCACCCAATAACAGAACGTTTTCAGGCTGAACATCTGTCACACCAACTTTCGCAAGATTTTCTATGGTACCGGCCTCTTGGGAACATCCCGATCCCGGATTGGAACCTCTTCTGCATTCCCTGTTTGAAATAAAAATAACCTTGACGTTTTTCCTTTTCATTGCATTGATAAACTCAACCGCTCCAGGGACCGCCGTTGCCTCTTTCTGGGCAACCCATTCATCCCATGTCACAGGATTCCATTGGCCATTTTCAAGAACCACTTTTCCCATATACCTGGAGTTATCCAGAACAGTTTCATCGATGTCCATCACAATGGCTGGAGGTAATGAAGAACAATCACCAACCTGTTCTTTGGCAGCAGTCCATTTTCGGTCGCCAAGTGCGGCATCAATGTTTCTTAACGCCGTATTGTAAGCCTGTATCGTGTTGGCTTTGTATTCTGCTGACACTTGCATCCACAGGAGACTGTTGAAATTATTGTTTTCAGCCAATGCACTCCCGGTAGAGAGCAGTAAGAACACACCGGCACACATCGAACGATAGAAATTTTTCATGGCAAGGATCTCCAGAGTATGGGGTTGGTTCGGATACGAAAAGACTGGGAACATCAACGACTAAAGTTATCAAAAAAACACTTGACACACCATGCCTGCACCGTTCTTTTGTCTTGCACAATTTTAAAGGAATTCAGGAAAACATCACCCTTGTCTGAGTCCTGTGTATGCATACCTTGAATTTAGCGTCTTCAAGCAGAATGTACTGCTCACGAGGTACAAGTGAATAAAAACAAAACCATCCCGCTGTTACCCATTGCTTCTCTCTTCATTCTTGCTATACTGCAAAAAAATATTCATTGAAACATAACCAGAACCTCATGCCAAACAAACCATTGAGAATTTTCATCATCTTTTTAGGACTTTTGGCCGCCTTACTTCCCTTGACGGTTTCAGCCGCACCAGCACTCAATCCCGAAAACACGATTTATCTCGACCTTCCATCAGGGAGAGTCGTCATCCAGATGCTTCCAAATATCGCCCCACACCATGTGGCGCGCATCAAAGAGTTGACCCGCAAAGGTTTTTATGACGGGCTCACTTTTCACCGTGTTATACCGGGATTTATGGCACAAACTGGTGATCCGCTCGGCGACGGTTCCGGCGGTTCCGGTCAAGAACTTAACGCTGAATTTTCGAATAAGCATCATATTCGGGGCACCGTCTCCATGGCCCGCGCCTCTGAGCCAAACAGTGCCGACAGCCAGTTTTTCATCTGTTTTGCACCAGCACCGTTCCTCGACGGGCAATACACGGTTTGGGGACAAGTTGTTTCCGGAATGGAATTTGTTGACAAGATCAAGGCTGGCTCGCAGTATAACAATGGCGCTGTTGCCAACCCCACCAGAATAGTGCGTATGAAGGTCGCTTCTGATGTAAAACCGTAAGTCTGAGGGTTCGGAGGAACACAAGAGGAAGCAAATGAAGCTCCCCGCTGCAAACGGGCTGGGTATTGGGGAGAGGGAATGGTCCGGTCTCTTTCAGGCCCTAATCTACAGAGATATAATCCTTGTCTTTTGTTGCATCCTCAATAACCGGCAGTCCGAAAAAGAATTCCGAATCATCGACACTTTTCGGTGCAATGACTTTATTTTTAAACTCTTCCCGTATCCTCATCATAAGTGCAGGATGAACAGTGATGGATACGGGATTTTTGACGGTACGGAATCCATAAAAAATTGCAGCCAGAACCTTTTCACGAAAAAAATCCCCGCCTACCTCATACTTCGTTTCCATTTTCTTTCCTGTTTGAGTTTACCAAATATAGCTGATTTACGATTAACATTGCCTCACTTTGTTGGTGGCAAAGACTGCCGCCCTATGCTTGTGCAACATAGGTTACGACATCGAAATAATTAACTGGGAGGCACTCTCAAAAATAGTTTTTGCCTCAGCTCTATTATTTTGGAACGGAAGTTCCAGCAATAAAAGGGCAAGAAATTCCTATAAGTCGTTATTTTAATTTTATTTGCGCTTGATGGT
>CAILXE010000216.1 GCA_903838095.1 uncultured Chlorobiaceae bacterium | reverse complement strand
GGTACTGCGTTTTTTTACTGAAGAGCAAAATTTTTACGTTCAAAAAGGACAAAAATCGCGCGAAAAACTCAAGAATCTTAGCGACTTTGCGTTAAGAATTGGGCTTTTTGCAGTAGAGTCATATTCGATAAGGAATGAGAATTAAATAACTTACCCATACGGCCTGATTAATGGGCGGTTCAGAGAACTAGAGTATCCTCCTGAGGCTAAACATATCGAGCCCGTGAGGAAAAAGCAGGAGTATACGATGCAGTCCTATGCCGCAGAAATTGAAGTTGCGATGCAGCACTTTTACGACAGCCTGAATGAAAAAGACCGCCGCCGTTACGCTGGCATCGAAGCGTTGAAATTGGGTTTGGGCGGGCGCAACTACATCGCCCGGATACTTAATTGTAGCCGACGGACTGTCACCAGAGGGGCGAAAGAAGTGAGTGGGTTGTCCAGTAAAGAAACGGAAGCGCGCATTCGGGAAATGGGAGGTGGGCGCAAGCCCTATACGCGGCACTGGGAAAATATTGATGAAAAGTTTCTGGAAGTGTTGCGCGAACATACGGCTGGGGATCCGATGGACGCAACGGTGCGTTGGACGGATTTGACACCTAAAGAGCTTATGATTGCTCTGCGGGAAGATGAGGGCATTGAAGTCAGTCAGTGGGTGGTGCGTCAATTGCTCAAGAAACACAATTACCGACGGCGCAAGGCTCAAAAGAAATGCAGCCTGAATCAAGACATTCCAAACCGTGACGCGCAATTTGAAAATATTGCCCGTCTCACGGCTGAATACCAAGCGGCTGGCAACCCCATTCTGAGTATGGACACGAAGAAAAAAGAGCATTTGGGCAACTTTTATCGGGAGGGTCATCTGTATACGCTCTCGCCCCTGCTGGTCAATGACCACGATTTCATCAGCAGTGCAACCGGGATCATTATCCCGCATAGTCTCTATGACGAAACACTGAATATCGGTTACATTCAGATCGGCACCAGTCATGATACCGGTGAATTGGCGTGTGATAGCCTGCGCTACTGGTGGCACACCTATGGGCAACAACGCTACCCCAAAGCCACATCACTCTTGATTAAGTGCGATGGGGGTGGCAGCAACGATGCCCGACATTACTTGTTCAAACAAGACCTGCAAGCCTTGGCTGACGAGATTGGTATTGAAATCCGCATCGCCCATTATCCACCCTACTGCTCCAAGTACAATCCGATTGAACATCGCTTGTTTCCGCATGTTACGCGCGCTTGCCAGGGTGTGGTGTTTGCCAATATCAAATTGGTCAAGGAACTGATGGAGAAAACCCATACCCAGACCGGACTGAAAGCCTTTGTGCATATTATTGACAAGGTCTACCAAACCGGACGTAAAGTGACTGAAGAATTCAAGCAAACTATGCTCATCGTTTTTGACGCTCTCTTGCCGCAATGGAATTATTGCGCTGTGCCCAACTCCATCCTGCGTGGGAAAGTTATTTAATCCACGTTCCTATTCGCGTAAACGCTGTCGACAAGCGCATTGATCGGATACCACCGCCAATAGTTCTGGTTTATGTTTTTCATCGCCATCCGTCCATGTTACCGATAAGTTAGCGCACAACTTGACCTCTTGCGTAAACAAGACATTTTGGAAGTAACCTCGCTGTCCCGGCTGAACGCCCAACTCGTCAATCCGACAATAACGACCATCTTCCAGGGTCCCCAAGGTGTGATTGGCAGTCCGAATATCATAGTGCCAGCCCAGTTTTTGGCACAATTTGGCCCAATCGCAATCTCGAAAACCGCGATCTGCCAAAAAATTGACGCTTTTGACCCGCCCGCGCAAGAATTCTGCCACTTGCGTCAGCATTTTCTCTAATTTTTCCACCGGCGGTATTCCTGTTCCTGGCACAACGACCCAAGCTAACGGGATAGCACGCTGCCCATGCGCCAG
>CAILXE010000215.1 GCA_903838095.1 uncultured Chlorobiaceae bacterium | reverse complement strand
TGATTTTTATCGTCTCACCCGGTTTTTTTGATAGAGTGTTGCGTATGGTCGCAGTTCTGTTTCTGTCATTGTTCTTCAGGTTATTACAGAGTCCGCTGGCACCAGGGGTGAAGGGGTCTATCTTATTGATCTTAAGGTTAAAGGAAAAGGAAGCGGCAGGAAGATAGAGATTCTTATGGATGCTGATCATGGTATTCAGATTCATCAGTGCGCTTTTCTCAGCAGAAGGATCAGGGAAAAGCTTGAGAGTGACGATGAACTTCTGGAGTTGATCGGTGAGAATTTTGATCTGATGGTCTCCTCTCCCGGTCTTGGTGAACCCATCATTCTTCCACGGCAGTATACAAGGCACATTGGAAAGCTTTTGCAAATCCGATACATCGACGCTCTTGGTGATCAGGTGGAGTTGAATGGTCATCTTTTCGAAGCATTGCTTTCTGAAGAAAGTGGTGCCCGTATTGTCATTATGCCGGAAAAAGAGAAAAGAAAATGGCAGCAGCCGAACCAGGAAGCAGTCACACTGTACCTTAATCAAGTAATTCGGGCGGTTCCTGAAGCTGAGTTATAGCAGGTTTATACGGGGAGTGGAAATTGTCTTTTACAAAATGTACAATCCAAGATAGAGATGGTCAAAAAGAAGATAAAAGATGAGGGACAGGACAGGAGGTTGCAGATTGCCAGTGCATTTGGAGAAATTGAGCAATCGAAAATTTTTCTGGATAAACGCACCGAAAGTGCGGCTGTTAAAATGGATATTGCCGATCTCCTGAAGGATATTATCCAGAAACAGCTCAGGAAAGATTACGATCCTGAAGTGGAATCCAACATTTTCATCAACCCCGAACGCGGGGACTTTGAAGTCTATATCCTGAAAAAGATTGTCCAGGAGGTAGACATCGAGAGTATCGAAATCAGTCTTGATGAGGTAAGAAAGATTGACGACTCCCTTGAAATTGGGGATTATTATGAAGAAGGTCCGATCAGGCTTGACGACTATCTGAGCCGCAAATCCATACAGATTATCAAGCAGTCCGTTCAGAAAAAAGTCAGGGATCTTGAACGACTTGTTGTTTATGAAGAGTGTCTTGAAAAAGTTGGTGAAATTGTTGCGGGTGAGGTGTACCAGATTCGCGCAAATGAGGTTATTTTCACGTATAACACATCAAAGGATCATCGCGTTGAGCTTGTTTTGCCGAAGTCCGAGATGATGAAAAAGGATAATCCGCGTCGCACTCCAAGGATGAAGCTTTATATCAAGCGTATTGAGCGTGAAAAAGCAAAAGTTCGGCTGGATGACGGTAGTATGGTTGAACGGGAAAAAGCTGATGGCGGCATGAAGGTCATTGTCTCAAGAGTTGATGACCGTTTCTTGTATAAGCTTTTTGAACATGAAGTTCCGGAAATACTGGATGGTCTTATTGTCATCAAGGCTATTGCAAGGGTGCCGGGTGAACGGGCGAAGGTTGCCGTTGAATCAACCAGTGCAAGGATTGATCCTGTGGGCGCAACGGTTGGATATCGGGGTAAACGTATTCAGAGCATTGTTAAAGAGTTAAACAATGAAAATATTGATGTGATTTACTATGCTGACGAGCCTCAGATTTATATCTCAAGAGCTATGCAGCCGGCTAAAATTGATCCTCTGACCATTCATGCTGATATTAAAACCCGGAAGGCGAGGGTTATGCTCAAGCCAGACCAGATCAAATATGCTATCGGAAAAAACGGCAACAATATCCATCTGGCTGAAAAGCTTACCGGTTATGAAATTGATGTTTATCGCGATGTTATAGACAAATCGACTGAAGATCCAACGGATATTGATATTATCGAATTCCGCGAGGAGTTTGGTGATGATATGATTTACCAGCTTCTGGATGGAGGTCTTGATACAGCAAAAAAAGTATTGAAGGCTGGAGTTGATGAGATTGAACTCTCGCTTTTGGGTTCACCCAAAGCAGAGGAGCAGACTGTTTTTGGGAAAAGTTTCAAGAGCGCAGTGAAACCGAGAGAGCGAAAAGTGACCGACGAAGAAAAGCGCTATTGGAAAAAGATTGCTGAAAATATTTATAAAACCGTCAAGGAACAGTTCAATGAGTCTGATCTGGAGGCTCTTTTTGATGATACTATCTCTCCGGATCCTGTTGAGTTAGCGGTTGATGAATCATGAGCATTGCTCAGAGACTGAGCTTTGGCTGAAGCGTAAAGAGTTTATAAATCCAGAGGAGGATGTAATGGCC
>CAILXE010000214.1 GCA_903838095.1 uncultured Chlorobiaceae bacterium | reverse complement strand
GCAAACTGATTACCCGCCCTTTCAAGCCGACTGAAC
The DNA here is from genome assembly GCA_903838095.1 of uncultured Chlorobiaceae bacterium. Lineage (GTDB taxonomy): Bacteria > Bacteroidota > Chlorobiia > Chlorobiales > Chlorobiaceae > Chlorobium. Next base: position 3,059 of record CAILXE010000214.1, on the reverse strand, counting down.
AGGAGCATAACCTTTATGAGGCGATATCAACATATCTGCAACGGGATGAATCCTATGCACTGCCTTCAGGGCAAAAGCATCTGCTCATTCTCCTGATTCGAAAAGTGCTCGCCTCTTCCCCTTATGCCGTTGCCGGTACACTTGAAATCATACGGAACCGTCTGCTCAAACTCAAGGAAGCTGCAAAGCAGCAGACAAACCCTATTGAGCTGCTGATATCAGGAGAGGAGCTGGACGATGATCTTCTGGACGAACTTCTTGAAGATCAGGAAGACAGCATGAGTGATGTTGATCAGGATGTACCTCTTTTACCAGAGGAATCAAGCTCCAAAGAGATAAACCTGCCGAAACTCGATGCGGAGATCAGGGAGCTTGAAGACTACATCCGATGGGCAAGAGGCATTGGTGTTGATACGAAAACAAGGGCTCTTTTGAAAGCTCTTCAAATTGGCTTTGCCAAAATGGAAGAGATGGGTGCAGCAAGAAAGGTTGTCATATTCACTGAATCACGTCGTACCCAGAATTGGCTCAAAGAGTTTCTTGAAGGCAATGGTTTTGCTGGGCAAGTGCTCACATTTAACGGCACAAACAAAGACGATTCCTCAGGTCAGATTTATCGGGAGTGGCTCGTATTGAATAAAGATACTGGCCAGGTATCGGGGTCACGGCAGATCGATCTCAGAGCGGCAATAATTGACCGTTTCAGGGATAGTGCCAGTGTGCTGATTGCCACTGAGGCAGGTGCGGAAGGCCTCAACCTTCAGTTTTGTTCAGCCATTGTCAACTTTGATCTTCCCTGGAACCCGCAGCGGATTGAACAGCGCATAGGTCGTTGCCACCGGTATGGCCAGAAACATGATGTTGTCGTCATCAACTTCCTCAATGAAAGGAATGAGGCCGACCGGAGAGTTCATCAGTTACTCGAACTTAAGTTTAACCTCTTTACCGGCGTTTTTGGTGCAAGCGATGAGATATTGGGCTCCATTGAATCAGGGGTTGATTTCGAACGACGCGTTCTTGAAATCTATCAGGAATGCCGAACAGAAGCCGAAATCCAGTCTGCTTTCGAAACCTTGCAGCGTGATCTTGATGAACAGATACAGACGAAAATGCTCGACACCCGCAAGCTTTTGCTGGAGCATTTTGATGAGGATGTTCATGCACGGTTGAAAGTCAATCTGGCAGGAACACAAGAACGGCTCGACCGGATAGGCCAGCTTTTCTGGTCAGTCAGCATTCATCTCCTTCAGGATTATGCGGATTTTGATGAAAACACTCTTTCGTTCATCCTGAAGAAAAGCCCGGCACACAATGTTTTAACTGGACGATATCACCTTATCTCCAAAATACAGGTGAACACTCCCGGAGAATTTCTATACCGGCTTAGTCATCCGCTTGGCGAACATGTTCTTGCTGAATCGATGAACCTGGATTGCCCACCTGCTGAAGTGGTTTTCGATATTAGCGGTCATACGTCTCGCATTGCCGTTGTGGGTCGCCTCAAGGGAAAAAGTGGATGGCTCTGTTTGCAAAAGCTGAGCATCGATTCTTTCGAATCCGAAGAGCATCTGCTTTTTTCTGCTATAGATGATGATGGTAATAACATCGATCAGGAAACCTGCGAAAAACTTTTCAACTGCTTTGGCCATACCGCAGGACGCACTCATGTGCCGCACACATTGGGGCAGCGCATCGACCAGGATCAGACACGTCACGCTCAAGCCGTTATTGCCCGTAACCTTGAAGAGAATCATCGGCATTTTTCAGAAGCTCGGGATCAGCTTGATAAATGGGCTGAGGATATGGAAATGGCAGCACAAAAAGAGCTGGATGATGCCAAGCGGCAGATTCGTGATCTGCAACGAAGAAGCCGGCAGGCCCCAACAATGGACGAACAGCATAAGCTGCAGGAAGAGATAGCCACTCAGGAACGGAAAAAACGTCATCTACGGTCGAGAATTTTTGAGATAGAGGACGAAATTGCTGCAAAGCGTGACCGTCTTGTCGAAGCGCTTGAAAAGCGCATGCAACAGAAAGCCGCGATTATCCCATTATTTACCATCAGATGGAGGGTTATTTAATACATGGAAAATACAATACATACTCTGCAGGAAATTTTTACGCTTTCCACCTTTTCAATTCCTCAGTATCAAAGAGCTTATGCTTGGAATGAGGAACAATTGACAGCATACTTGAATGACTTGCGCCAGCAGGTTGCAGCTTCAGAGAAGAACCCTGAAAAATCATATTTCCTTGGGACACTTCTATTACATCAGGTTGATCCACTGAAAGATTCTAAGAATATTCATATAGTTGATGGTCAGCAGAGGCTTACTACGTCGGTGATATTTATTGCTGCAGCATTAAACGTTTTTAATGATATCCCTCAATTGAATAATGTGATAAATACTAGAACTCTGCAAAGAAACTTCATCTATGATAGTGATGAGGATTGCCAAAAATTTAATACAATACAAGAAGACAACCCTTTCTTTCGTTCCTACATTCTGAAACGCACCGAATCGGATACCTCCGAACGTTCTCCATCTTCAACCCGACTTAAAGCAGCATATGATTTTTTTGCAAAACATGTCGAAGAAAAAGAGTGGGTAGGCCTTTTGAGGGTGCTCATTTCTGCAAAAGTGATGGTTTATTCTGTTTTAAATTCAGCCGATGCTACTCTTATTTTTGAATTACAGAACGACCGAGGCAAGAAACTGACAGATCTGGAGGCACTGAAAAGTTATCTTATGCATTTGGTCTATCTACATGCAAAAAATCCAAAAGATGGACTTGCTGAAATTCAGTCTCATTTTGCCAATATCTACCGCGATGTTGAAGGTCATATCAGCAACAAGCGAATTCCCAACGAAGATTCAATTCTCTCATATCATTCGGTAGGAGATTTAAACTGGCTGGAAAATGAATGGCGTCGTCCTAAAGAACTTGTAAAGCGTACAATTAATGTAATAGAGTCAGAATTTATACAGGCTTGGATACTTTCTTTTGTGGCTAATCTGCAGGAAACTTACCGAATTTATACAGCTTTATTTGACAGG
>CAILXE010000213.1 GCA_903838095.1 uncultured Chlorobiaceae bacterium | reverse complement strand
TGTCTACTCGATTCTTGCCTTTTGCAGTGTACGTATTATATGTATACGTACATTAAAAAAAAGGGGGGGATTCATGGCTAAACCAATAACAGGAAAAACTCACGTCGGACAACGGCGTGAGAATCGTCCGAATGGCGATATTTACTTCTATGAACGGATTACGGCCTACGACGAAAAGACCGGAAAGACTTATACGGTCTGTCAGAAGCTCAAGGGAAAAATCAAGGCGGGAACACAAGAAATTGTGCCGACTCGTCCGAAAAAACACAAATACGCAGGAGGCATTGCCGATGCAACACGTCAGCATACCGGCCTCACGGACATCCTGGAATGGGTTGGTAAGGTTTCCGGCATTGATGATGATGTGCGTGCTTCCTTCACCGAGGGTGATGCGGCAAAGATGCTTTCTATCGCACGCTACTGGATCGGTTCCGGTGGCAACACGCTACCGCGCCTTGAGAGTTGGCAGGTGATGCACCCCCTTCCCTATCGTGAAGCGATCACCGAAGACGTGTATGGTGATTTGTTTAAAGATGTGGGTCGCAATGAAGAAGGCGTTCAGTGCTATTTTTCAGCTAGGGCGGCACGCATGGGAGAGTCGCCTGTGCTGGCGTTTGACTCTACCACTATCTCGACCTATTCTGAAAATCAGTCGGAGGCACGGCAGGGATTCAACAAGGATGGCGACGGACTCAATACGATCAAGCTTTTGACCTTATATTCCGTGAAGGCTCGCGAACCAATAGCCTTCGCTAAGCAACCCGGGAATATTCCGGATGTCATATCCATTGAAAACACTTTGACACAACTCAAGTGTTTTAATCTGGAAAAGCCTCTGATCGTCACCGATAACGGCTACTACAGCCAAAAGAACATGATGGCATTCGCCTTGCGCAATGTGAAGTTTCTGACCCTGGTTGATCCGAATATTGTCTGGGTCCGCGAGACAGTTGATGCGCTCCGGGCAACACTGGCGGGGATGTCCAGCATTTGTCCGTTCGACCCGTCCATTTGCGGAGCAACTTCGCTTAGAATGCACGAGTTCAGCCGGGTACGCCAGCGATCACACAACGGCAAGGTCGCCGGTGAAAAAGAAACGATATCGCGCCGTCTGTATGTGCATGTTTACTATTCTCCCGACAACGAAGCCAAGAAAGAACTCGCCTTCCGTAAAAACCTGCTTGAACTGAAGGCGCAAGTAGAAGGAGGAGAAACCGCGTTCACGGATTCAGCGCAAAAGAAAATAGACAAGTACCTGACCTGTTCCAGAAAGGGGCGTGGGGGACAGCTGAAGGTGGGATTCAACGACAAGGCCATTACCGAAGCAAAGAAGTACTTTGGCTATTTCGCCCTTGTCAGCAATCAGTCTATGGACACATTTACCGCACTTGAAAACTATCGGCTGCGTGAAAAAATCGAAGAACTCTTTGCCGTGCAAAAGGGGAGACTCGACGGTGCGCGACCTCGCACATGGTACCCAGACAATCTGCGAGGGAGACAATTCGCACAATTTATCTCGCTGGGCTATCATTGTTTCCTGACGAAAAAAATAAAGGAAATACAGGCCAAGCTCAGAAAAAAAGAACCAGGGAAAACCAAATCACTTGTCAAGCTCGAAAAGAAACTGGAAAGCTGGCTGGCACAACGCTCTCTCGCTCAGATTCTGGATTGGTTCGACTGTATCGAAACTACAAAGGTAGAGACTGTCATGGGCAGCTATCGATGGTCCACCGAATCAGTGGCCAGAGACAAGCTCTTCTTGAAATATTTGGAAGTGGATACCCAATAGTGTACGCTTTATCCGACTTTCAGGGTACCAAGGATTATTGGCTATCCACTGGGTTATGCCATCAGTAAGACATATCGCATATCGACATCGATAACCATCTACTATTGACACTCAAGAAATGTTATGGTTATTTAAACAGGAATTTTTATCAAATAATTTTAATGGAGGAGTTAT
>CAILXE010000212.1 GCA_903838095.1 uncultured Chlorobiaceae bacterium | reverse complement strand
ATTCATGAATGTTCATTTTTATGGGTCTTGGGTTACTGACAATATTTTGCACATACCATGCCTGCTCAACACGGACGATGAAGAGTGAATAGTATAATGAAAATTACGATTACGGTAAAACTTCCAGCCCTCATTTCAACAATAAATTCAAGGTTTATTGTAAAAGTCCGGAGTATGATCAACGGAGTGGAGCAAGGAAAGTCCACATCCTGATTCTTTAGGTCAATTATTGTTGTGCAAGGTGTTGCTTTGTCCGGCAAGGGTGTCTCTTAAGCGATCTGTGTTCTACAGTGTTACAATGAAGATTTCCTTTCTGTTGCAGGGCCTCCTAAGGACTTATTATTAAATGATTTATTCATTTCATAATATTCTGTCAGCCAGGAGAGGCTGTTCACATAATAGTCATCAGGAGTGTTATAATAGAATATTTCACCTCTTTGCCTGATACAGTTTCTCAGGCGTTGCAGCATTGCCGGGGCGATTGAGGAGCCTGCTGTTTCTGTTGCGGCATAGATGGCGCTATAGAAAAGAGCGTTTTCATGTGTTCTGCCGTTTGTAAAGAGAGAGAAAAAATTAATAAAATCGTTGTGGTATTCTTTTTCAAAGGAGTCTGAAAATAAACGCAGAACGCCGAGGGCGCGCTGGTCGCCATAGAGGTAATAATCAGCGGCAATTCGCAGGGGAACGCGTACCGCATCCCAGCCGTAAATCACGGGTTTTCCTGGCAGATCCCTGATGTTCCCTTTTTGGTCAATGGCTATCCAGTCGGGGACAAGAGATCCTTCTTTCAGCTCTCCAGGTGGCGAAAGAAGACGCATGAGCAGATCATAGGTCGTATCGGCAAGCTCAAGCCATCGTTTATCACCGGTGACCTCATAAAAAAGTTTGAAATGCGAAGGCGCATAGTAAGAGAGGTTCTGGGCGACAAGCTCCTCTTTTCCTGGCTCCTTTTTTGGCCATGGCAGAAAATACAGTTTTCCATTGATCACAATTGTCTCATGGTCGAGAACGCTTTGGAGTACCTCGCTTGCAAGTTGAAGATATCGGGCGTCATGCCATTTCCGATAGGCAAGGATAAGACTGTACGCGTAATCAATATCAGCATCCGATGCTGCTGTAGTATCGCTCACGGTTCCATGTTCAAAATGCCATGCCAAAAGGCGGTCGCCATGTGATGCTTTGCGGGAAAGCACGGTTTCCGTCCATGACAGGCACTTGTCAAAGGTTATTTGGTCATTCATGAGTACCGCCCGGAGCATCCCGTATGCCTGCCCTTCCGAGACGGTATCATTGTGATTTTGAGGACGAATGACTCTTCCGTCACGAATGAAGGTATTCTTGTAATGTGTCCAGGAGCCAAGAACAATTTTCTCAGGATTTGTTGGTGCAGAACGGAAACAACTGGACATCAGGAGAGGCAGAACTGCAAGAAGCAAGAAATGAAAAAACGTCTTCATTTTTTGTTGAAATAAAAAATCCCGCTGAACAGAAAAGTATGGACTAATGTCCAGAACACATCAACCATAAGCAAAATGTCAGGTTCAGAAGTGAGTCGGTACAGCCCCCATATCAGCGCGAGAACATTAATTCCCAATAAAAGAAGCTGTGACCAAAGATCCCTGAAGGGTACGCTGGTTGAGCCCCCCTTTGGAGTGACCTGAAACCCTCTTTTAACATTCATTATTCCAAGCAGCGCGGCTCTGATAAGTATCGGCATCGTCAACATGTTCAGCATCTGCACCTTGAACATATTGAGTGAGGTATACTTCTTTTTCCCCATACTTGAATAAAAAACAAGCATGGAAAGCACAATGAATGGCAGCCACGTCAGAATAATGAACAGTGGATCCATAACAAACGAGTGCATATTGAAAAAGATATATATGATCGGTCCGGCCACCATAAAAAAATATGCCCATCCGATAAAATACCAGGTTGTTGCCAAAGAATATTCAATCCACTGAATTGGAGTCAGCGCCTTCATATCATGAAAAAACAGCTCAAGCACTTTTCGAAACAGCCCGATACTGCCCATCGCCCATCGATTCTGCTGTTTGAAGTAGGATTCCAGGTCTTCGGGAGCCATCCCGAAGGTGTAAGCCTTGTTAAAGTACATTGATTTCCAGTGCTTTCGGTGCATTTTCAGGGACGTTGCAAGATCCTCTGTGACGCTGTCTTCAGCAAATCCACCAACATCTTCAAGGGCAGCACGACGAAACACGACATTGGTTCCGCAGCAGAACATTGCGCCGTGCATTGATTTTCCCTGACAAACGTATTCAAAAAATACAGCCTGCTGTGCTTGTGAGGCCATTGCCACCGGGCTCACATCACCATTGGAATAAAACTGCTGGGTCTGTACAAAGGCAAGCTGATCGTCAGCTTCAAGAAATGGGATAATTTTTTTTAAAAACAACGGCATCGGGTTCTGGTCGGCATCAAAAACGGCAATATATTTTGACGTCAGGATCTTCAAAACTTCGTTAATCAGGCCGGCCTTTGCTCCACGATTGTTGTCGCGGGTAAAAAGTTCAACACCTAGGGCTGCGGAAAGGTCCCTTGACTCCTGCTTGAAAGTTTCGATTGAGGAGTCATCCAGCAGGTAGACCTTTTTGTTGTCATACTCAATGCTTTTGCATGTGAGCAACGTATTCTCGACAACTTTTTTCGGTTCATGCCGTGCGGGGATAAGGATGGAGACGGAAGCATCTTCACCAGGCTCTTTGCGTTGAGGGTCCTCCCTATGCATATTATCGCTGACAATGCTCAGGAAAAAAAAGAAACAGTGCAGCAGAATAAACGTCTCTGCCATAAAATACAAGACACTGAATACTGTCTCTAATGGAGTCAAATGTGCCTGCCAGAAAAAATATGCTCTAAAAATAACATAGAAGACGATTGCTATGAGAAGCAACGCCATCGGGAGAAAAAGAATCCAGGATTTATTCTTATCTCGCATTTTTAAGGGCACCTCTATTTAATCTTAAATGATATATCTTTATAAATATTATAGTGTTAGCGTTATAAATTGATGGCAATAT
>CAILXE010000211.1 GCA_903838095.1 uncultured Chlorobiaceae bacterium | reverse complement strand
CGGCATCGTGAGCATCGGCATGATGATCCTCGGATATTTCACGAATAAGAAGGACGTTCCGGCGACACCTGCGGCGAAATAGTGAGGCGTTTGCTGTGACATACAACTTGACGGGCTGTGTCCAAGACGCTGTTTATGTCGCAACTGGCTATCGAATCTGAATCAAATTGGGCAACAACTTCTCGATTAAGGGCTTATATTCCCCTTTTAAGGAGAGGGTCGATGGTTCGAGACCATCCGCGCTCACGAAAACACCCTCATTCTAGTCCAGGATGTGGGTGTTTTTTTTTATACGCTTTTTCCGAAGACAACTCAACTGTTCGGAAAGATCAATAGTCGTGAGTATTCGTCTTCTTACTCTCTTTAAACTTTCGCATTATATTGTGTTTCCAACAATATCTGTGCTCAGATACATTGAAGATGCCCGAAATCTTGTTGAAACAAATCGCTTGTAAATAAACATGGCGTTGTGTAATCTGATAAATAAATTCTCACATTCATTTTATCAGAAGGAAACACAACGCCATGCGTAAAAGCAAAATAGCAAAACAGCCCGAGCAAGTCAAGGTCGTTCTCAATGGAGTTCCTGAGGGGGAATATGACATTGATACTATTCTCACGTCGTTGAAATTGGATTTCAAAGCATTTAACATCACGATGATGGGAGTGTTGATGAAATCGATTATGGACAGCGAGGTTGAACAACTCGCCGGAGCTCATCACGAACGAACCGCTGCTCATCGCTGGTCCTCGGCACCAGGATATGTCCTCGCCGGGGGCACGAAACTTAAAATTGAGCATCCGCGATTGCGCGACAAGGCCACGAAGAAAGAAATCAAAATCACAAGCTACAAAAAATTCCAGGAAGACGGTCCCCTGTGTGAATCAATTCTGAATCGGATGATCTCCGGTGTCAGTGCCCGGAAATATGAACGGACGGTTGAACAGTGTGCCAAGAGTTATGGGATCAAAAAATCGACGATCAGCCGACGGGTGATCAAAGCCACAGCCGAACGGCTCAAAGAATTGATGGAACGTTCCTTGGAACATCTTGATATCAGGGTTCTGGCAATCGATGGCGTGCACATTGGCGGCACGGCCCAAATTGTTGCTATCGGCATTGATTTCGCGGGTAAAAAGCACGTTTTGGGCTTCCGACAGGGTGCCACGGAAAACGCTGCCGTTACACAGGAACTGATCAAGGAACTCACTGAGCGAGGCTTGGACACGTCCCACCCGATGTTGGTGCTGATGGACGGCTCAAAGGCATTGCACGGCGCCGTAAAGAAATTCTTCGACACAAACGGGGTGATTCAGCGTTGCCAGCTGCACAAACTGCGTAATGTATGCGAGCACTTACCGAAAAAATATCAAGGACACTTCGCGCGTAAAATGAAAGCAGCTTACGCGATGAAAACATATACCGATGCGAAGGAAGCTCTCATAAAGATCGTTATGGAGTTAGATCGTCTCAATGAGAGTGCTGCCAACAGTCTGCGAGAGGGCCTTGAAGAAACACTGACGGTTCATCGACTTGGTTTGCCCGATGTCCTTCGTAAAAGTTTTTCAAGCACCAATATCATCGAATCCACTTTTTCAGTCGGCCGCGATGTGATGCATAACGTTAAACGGTGGTCGACGAATGATCAGGTGCACCGGTATCTGGCAACATCACTTCTGGAAGCCGAAAAACACTTTCGGAAGATTCGTGGTCATCGGTCGATGAGTGTCCTCGTTGCAGCTCTCGATCAGGAAATGGTAAAAAATAATTTTGCTTCTCAGATAAAAGTAGCGTAACTTCACAAATCAGTTGCACAACGCCTGTTGAGTTTCAACAAAAAACGGGGCAATTTCATCGACGCTGTGAGCATAGGTAGTGTCCGTTATACCAGGCAACTCAAGGCGATGGTTAAGATGCATTTCCCAAAGACGATCCTTTATCGCAAAGACCAGGAATTAGTCGAACCGGAAAAAAAGGATAAACGAT
>CAILXE010000210.1 GCA_903838095.1 uncultured Chlorobiaceae bacterium | reverse complement strand
TTTGAGCAGCTATGACGCACAACCTTTGATCCAAGCCTTGTAATGGCTGCTACAGGTAGAATTTTAGCTCCATGTTGATGGCAGAAGCCTTCGATGCCATTCCATAAGCCCCGTGAGAACCGTTGACCACTTAAATTATGTTCCGTTTTCTGTTCTCAGGGCAAACCTCTCTCCATCTACTCCTAACTGGCAGCAACTTTTCATTGGTTGCTCATATTGTTACGTCAGCCGTAATTGAAATGGGGCTGCAAGCTTCTCTTTGAGCAAATCAATATCAATCCATGGGGTGGCAATGCTCTCGCGAACAAAACGGATTAACCCGCGCACCCCGGTATCTTTGATGAACTTGGCCAGTTCTCCTGAGTGCTGAGCCATAACATTGAACATATGTCCCAATTGCATCAGGCAGTGGTAACCTTTCATGGCATTCCAGTCATACGAAAAGCAATGCTCATATTGATAGCCTTGTCGCTTCTCCACAAGAAAGCTGGTTTCAATGGTCCAACGGGCGCGCGCCCCCAAATTGCAACGTTCGTGAAGATTCCACCTGGTGAGTGGTACACTCGAAATCCAGACGTGCCGACTGTTCTTCTCGATTTCTTGCGAGCTCCCCTTCTCAATCTCATACCACTGTTCCCTGCACTCAACCACATGAAGGTGCATTCTATTCCTACCATTTGGTCCGTACTCGTACTCAATGTCGTTAATCCACTTGAACCGCTGGGTGCGACCATTCCAGGACATTGTATGCCGCTGCTTTGGCTCAAGTTCCGACAAAGCCACAAATTCCCGTACCACCGTGGGCAGGGCGCCATCTTTCAGGACGATCATATACTGCCAATTGTACTGGTGGCACCGATCCATAACGGGACCCTTTGCGTATAGCCCATCAAGCAGAAGTATGATTCGCAAGGCTGGAAACTTGTTTTTGAGCCGCTCAGACAATCGTTGAAATGCTTTGAGCTCGCAATCCTGCTTACTGTCGCCCAAACCATCGCCTTCATAGGTCAGAAACTCAGCCATCACAGGAATGCTCAGCCCCCCGGAAAAGGCCAGGCTGGCCTGCAACACGTAGACGTAATATTGAGTATGCTCGGTGCTCTCTCCCCTGTTGTGGGTGCGCTGCAGGCACTCCTCGGCCCAGAGTTCGTCACGACACATTTTCTGAGTGCCGTCGATGGCAATCGGATAATAGTTGTCAATCAGATAGCGTCTGAATTTCTTGTTTCTGATCCACCCGCGGATAAGATCCAAATGCAGGTTCTCAAGCTCACTTATTTCAATTCTTTCTAAAAGACGTTTCAGCGTGTCATGGTGCGGGACCTCATCGAGTTCAGGAAAAAATCGCTTCAGATTCTCCCAGAACATCGGGCGGCTCATTTCCCTCGTAGCCTCACGGGATGAAGACATCTGCAAGGCAAAGGACAAGATGCCGTAGAGCATCAGGACGGAGAGCTTGTGCTTGGTCTTTCGAGCATTCCTCGGATCGGGAATTGCTGCGAACCGCTTCAACAGAGCCGGTAGCTTGGCCCGCAGAACCTTCAACTGCTCCCAAGTCGCCTCAGTGCGCGCAACGCCTTCCTCTGCCGTATTCCGATAGTTGCTCTTACCGTTTGAAATAGTCGTATGAGATATTTGTGGCAAGCCCAAGGCTTTCTGAACTCGCTTCCTCTCAGCCCGCTGCACTTTAAACTCTTCTCGGTTCGGTCTGCGACTTGCGTGGCTCATGGTGTGGTGCCACCTGAGTACAAAACCGTGCGGAAATCAGGCACAAGCGGCAGCACTAAAATCTTCTTCGGGCTGCTCGTGTAACTCTTGCCAATGCGAGCCAAGCCAGTCCCGGTGGTATCACCCAAATACTGCCAGTTTGCCGCTCGGTAACAG
>CAILXE010000209.1 GCA_903838095.1 uncultured Chlorobiaceae bacterium | reverse complement strand
TAAGCTCTTCGACAAGCACCTTGACATCCTGAACACAATCCCGTGAGGCAACAAGAACCGCATCGGATGTTTCAACAATAATATGCCCTTCAAGCCCTACTGCTGTAACAAGGCGGCTGGTGGCGTGGATATAACAGTTTTTGACGTCATGCACCAGCACGTCGCCCTTCTTGATGTTCCCCACCTCATCACACTCCTGGACATCCCAGAGGGCCGACCAGGCTCCAACATCACTCCATCCTGCAGAAAGCGGAACCAGAGCTCCTTTGCCGGTTTTTTCCATCACGGCATAGTCAATCGAGTTGGACGGAGAAGCCTCGAACGCTTTTGCATCAAGTCGCAAAAAGTCAAGATCTTCAACCGCATTCAGCAGTGCGGCCCGGCATGCCGCAAGGATGGCCGGATCATGCGCTTCAAGCTCAAGAAGATAGGCTTGCGCCGTAAAAAGAAAGATCCCGCTGTTCCAGAAATAGTCACCAGCGGCGAGATAGCGTTCCGCCGTTTCCCTGTCAGGTTTTTCGACAAACTCAAGGACAGGACAGACTGCCTGTTCATCTTCACTCCCCACTGATGCCCTGATATAACCGTAACCAGTTTCCGGTGCGGTCGGCGCAATACCGAACGTCACCAGTTCTCCCTTTTCTGCGGCAGACTTACCGACAGCAACCGCAGCGCCAAACGCTAAAGCATCCAGAATAATATGATCAGCGGGCAAAACCAGCATCATGGCCCCTGGATGCTTTTTTTCGACAAGCATTGCCGCTACGGCGGCTGCCGGTGCCGTATTGCGACCTGTTGGCTCAAGAATAATCTCGCCAATGTCAACACCTGTCTCGTGCAGTTGCTCAGCAACCAGAAACCGGTGGCTCTCATTGCAAACGCAGTAGACCGGCCCGATCCCTTCAATTGAGGCCAGCCTGTAGACCGTATCCTGAAGCATGGTATTTTCACCTGTCAGCGACAGCAACTGCTTGGGATACAATGCACGTGAAAGAGGCCAAAGCCGGGTTCCGGAACCACCACTGAGAATCACGGGAATAATCATGTACCAATAAGCTATTTATTAACGGGAAATATACTTCTCGTACATTTTCCAGGTCGTTGAAACAAGGGTGTCGACATCACTGTATTGCGGCACCCATCCAAGCAGTTCGCGCGCTTTGCCGGAAGAGGCGACAAGCTCTGCCGGATCTCCCGCACGGCGTCCTGTCACTTCAGCAGGAATTACCCGGCCGGTAATCGCCCGTGCCCTCTCTATCATTTCAATCACCGTAACACCTGTCTGGCTCCCAAGATTTACGGTCAGGCTTTTATCATGCTTCCGAACATATTCAAAAGCAGTAACATGCGCTTCAGCAAGATCACTCACGTGAACATAATCCCGAATGCAGCTCCCGTCCCGTGTCGGGTAATCATCACCAAAGATTGATATTTTTGGCCGAATACCGACCGCCGCCTCCATCACAATAGGCAGGAGATTTTCCGGGTTCAACTCCAGCCCTTTTACCCTCCCCTGAACATCATACCCCGCCGCATTGAAATAGCGGATGGCTGCATAACGCATCCCTTTAAGACGGTCGTACCAGTCAAGAAGGCGCTCAATCTCAAGCTTCGTGAAACCATAAAAGTTTTCCGGCTCTTTCGGATGATTTTCATCAATCGGAAGGTATTGCGGACTTCCATACACTGCGGCTGAAGAGGAAAAAATAATCGGCGACAGACGAGCGGCAGCCGCTTGATTCAAAACATTTATCGTACCCGAAATATTGGCGTGAGAGTATACTTCGGGATGCAGCATCGACTGTCCGGCAGCCTTCAGTCCCGCAAGGTGAACACACCCGTCAAAGCCGGCAGACATAACTTCCTCCAGTTGTTCGGGGCGCATGACATCCCCATGAACAAAAAGAGCCTCTTTAAAAAGATTTTCCCTGAAGCCGGTTTGCAGATTATCAAACACCGTCACCTCATACCCCTGATCAAGAAAAGCCCTTGTCACATGGCTTCCGATATAGCCCGCACCACCAATAACCAGAATCCTCATAACATGATCTTATAGTTTCAATAGTTAGTCTCACCTGCCAGCATACATCTCTTCGTAATAATG
>CAILXE010000208.1 GCA_903838095.1 uncultured Chlorobiaceae bacterium | reverse complement strand
TAACACTGAACAACAAACTGCTTTTTTTACCCGAGCATCTCATCCGTCATATTATGGTTCATGAGTTGTGTCATACCGTTCATCTCAACCATTCTCGCGCTTTCTGGGCTCTTGTGCAGCAACACGATCCTCTCTGGCGAATCAACAACCGGGACATGAAGAGTGCCTGGAAATATGTACCCGCCTGGGTCTCCGCTAAAGGGTGAATCTTTTACGCAGAGTCAGTGCTCTAAACGATATGCTGCTATATCAGATGTAATCGTTATATTAGCCCGACCCGATTTCCCTCTTCAGGAGCGCTTTCTGCGGCTGGCAAAGAAAAACATTCCCGCATTTGTTATAGATCGCTTGTTTCTCTTCTTCTCTACAGGGACATTTTATGCTGTGGAACGAAGGGTATACATGCTTGATGAGGAGAGCATCCCAGAACAATCTGTTATGCTTTCAAGAACCGTTCAAATTCAATAAACATTATTCAGACACTATGCAATTTCAGTCACTTGACATCATTGATCCAATTTTAAAAGCGCTGCAAGAAGAGGGCTATACTACTCCAACACCGATACAGGCTGAAGCTATACCGATTATTTTACAAGGAACTGACTTGCTCGGTTGTGCACAGACAGGCACCGGGAAAACAGCCGCATTCGCTATTCCCATCCTGCAATTACTGAGCGCCAACAAGGTGTACGATAAAAAAAGAAAAATACGAAGCCTCATCGTGACACCGACGAGAGAGTTGGCCATCCAGATAGGGGAAAGCTTTAACGCGTACGGACGGCATACCGGCCTGACCAATACCGTGATTTTTGGGGGCGTCAATCAAAATCCGCAGACCGCAGCATTGATTCGCGGTGTTGACATTGTTATCGCTACCCCCGGCAGATTACTTGATCTTCTCAACCAGGGATTTCTTCATTTGCGCGATGTTGAAATACTCGTGCTTGATGAAGCCGACCGAATGCTCGATATGGGCTTTATTCACGACGTAAAAAAAATATTGTCTGTAATTCCGAAAAAGAGACAATCCCTCTTTTTTTCGGCAACCATGCCGCCGGAAATTGTCACACTTGCGGCTTCCATATTGCACCACCCGGCAAAGGTCTCGGTAACGCCGGTTTCCTCAACCGTGGAAATCATCAATCAATCGATCTATTTTGTTGATAAAGGCAATAAAAACGCCCTGTTGGTAGGCATTTTAAACGATGCACAGATCAAGACGGCGCTGGTCTTTACCCGGACAAAGCACGGTGCCGATAAAGTGGTGAAAATCCTGTTGAAGCATAATATCACGGCAGAAGCGATTCATGGCAACAAGGCCCAGAATGCCCGTCAGCGTGCCCTGAAAAATTTCAAGGCACAAACAACGCGCGTGCTGGTGGCAACCGATATTGCCGCCCGGGGCATTGATGTTGATGATCTGGAATATGTGATCAATTTTGAGATGCCCAATATTGCTGAAACCTATGTTCATCGTATCGGGCGGACGGGTAGAGCCGGGGCAAAAGGAACCGCACTTTCGTTTTGTGATGCCGAAGAGAAAGAGTACCTGCGCGATATTGAAAAACTGATAGCGAAAAAAATTCCCGTTATTGATAACCATCCATTCCCACTGATCGATCACAATCCAGTCAAAGCTCCAAAACAGCAGGGGAGAGGGAACTCGGGCCATCCCGGGCCTAAACCACCTGCAAGAAGCACCGCGAGCGCGACACGGTGGTCTGCAAGACCCGGAAAAGGGCGTTAATGCAACGGTTCAGGGAACAAGCAGTTTAAATCCGGTTTGCAGGTCAAGCTGACGGGATGCCGTATTCTCAAGCAGCTCAGTCAGGATAATCTCCATGACCTGCCAGACCTTTACACCGGTGCGAATACAGCCGGTCACCGTATTTTCCTCCCTGCCGCACGCAAAGTGAGCATGCAGAACCGGGTTACCGGTATCATCCGGAAAAATTGTGCCAGTGCCTGTGATTTCATGGGCATCGTACAGTTCGTGGGTCATCGGGGTGGTCGGGAATGTGCGGCTCTCTTCAGGGCCCACAACGAGCGTACTTCCCTTGTCAGCGCCACCGACAGCAAAAAATGAAGCCCGTTCAATAGCATGATCCCTGACGAACTGCTCAATGACGCTGTGTACGATCTCGCCATCTTCAAGTCGGATAACAAAGGTTCTGCCTTGCCTTGCTTCTGAATATTTCATTGCAACTCTTTTTTTTGAAAAGGCTGACCTTTTCTGTTACAGGAGTAATAAAGCGGTTTACGCACGGTTGTCACCGTTTGAACACTGGCAGCCATTGCGGGAAAGATCTGCCGGTTGTGCATTGAAGCGCTTTACATGCAATGTACAGAGAAATTGGAAAAAATGCTCCCCTTGAGGTGACGCTGAAGCGGAGATGGCGTTCATCCTTTAATCGCTCAGGGTTGCACTCCCCACTGCTTGCGGCGGGGAGCTTCATTAAAACCGCTTCAGTTGTTGAAGAACTCTATGCGCAGATTTTCATCGGCTTGCCCTATAACATTGAAGTGGCCTTTTTTGACGATAGAGAGCCCCATTCTGTCACCAGCGGGGATAATGCTCTGCTCAATATTCTCTGCGTTGTGCTTCGGGCAGTTCTGGTTAAAGAAAAGGCTTAGTGCAGGACCTTCGTTATTAAATTGAAGCAGAAAATCGTTGTCATTGACGAAAACAAGGTCATCATAAGCATAGGTGACTTCGTGTCCCAGCTCCTCAAGAAGTTGTATCACCGTTCCAAGTGGACGAAATGAGGTTGTCATGGTGTGTTACTCCGGTTTATTGCATGAAAGGTTGTTGGTATGAGGGCATGTATTCATGTCCATCATTGCTGAAGATTTTTCTCCATGCTGCTCCCCGCACTCAATCGGTTCAAGGCTGATCAGACTCCTCAGTGTCGCGATATCAAATCCCTGAAGGTGATGGTTGCCGATTTTCATGAGAGGCCGTTTTATGAACAGCGGATCCTCTATCATCAGGGCAATTGCTTCCTCTCTCGTGAAACTGAAAGGGTCTGTTTCTCCAGATTTTACTGCCGGTGCGGCCAGATTAAAACATTCGGCGACCGGTTTTGTTCCAAGATACTGTTCAAGCTCTTCTTTGGTCCAGGGGTATTCAAGCAGATTGACGCATGCAACGATATGCCCTGAAGACTCAAGCATTGCTTTCTGTCGGGTATTGTTTATGCACCCGGGTTTTTCGTAAAAGAGTACCGTCGCCATAATGCCATCTTTGGATTTCCTGAATAAATGTCTTTGTTGAAGAATAAGAAAAATCAGGCATTATCAAAAAATTAATTAGGTTATTTTTATCTATAGCCTAATTAATTTACAGAAATACGGATTTTCTCTTTTTTTTATGAAGGAAGGTTTTCGTTAACTCCTGTGCCAGGCAACTGCTGGAAAGATGGCTCTTCCGCAGTTTCCTGGCACAGGAGTGTTTCTGGCAGGGCTTATCTCACTTCTCCCGCTGAACGGTGGGGACAAAGTTCTGTTGCCGCCCAATTTTTGGCAGTCCCAGTATCTCTCGTGCATGGTCGAGCGCATCATCAATATTGCCAAAAATGTGCTCTTCGCCTATGTCGTCGTATAGCCCGTACTGCTGAAGAGCAAATAACGGCTGAGCATGAACACCCGAAAGAAT
Source organism: uncultured Chlorobiaceae bacterium (assembly GCA_903838095.1). Classification (GTDB taxonomy): domain Bacteria; phylum Bacteroidota; class Chlorobiia; order Chlorobiales; family Chlorobiaceae; genus Chlorobium. Next base: position 1,509 of record CAILXE010000208.1, on the reverse strand, counting down.
CAATCTCGTATCGGTTTTCTGACAGTCTTTGAGCAGCTCCTTCATCATGTTCAGGCCGGTTGCATCAATAGAGAGGACGCTGCGCATTCTGATAATCCTGATTTTCGGCGCCTTTTCGACAATATGCATGGCCTCCCTGAACTTGCTGGCAGCGCCGAAGAAAAAGGGCCCGCTGATTTCAAACACTTCAACACCATCCGGCACTTTCCGGGTGACGATCGTATTGGGATCGTCCTCTTCATCCCTGTCAGAGAGCTCTTTTGTGATGACACCGACATTGGAGAGCTGGGCCATGCGCTGCATAAAGAGGATAACGGCGAGCAACATCCCGATTTCAATGGCGAGCGTCAGATCAAAAACAACAGTCAGACCGAAGGTTGTCAGCAGCACAATAACGTCGCTTCTCGGACTTTTCAGAAGTTGCCGAAAGACCTTCACCTCGCTCATGTTCCAGGCAACAACAATAAGAATTGCCGCCAGCGCAGGCATCGGGATGAGCTTTGCCCATTTGCCGAAGAGCACCATGATGAGAAGCAGCGTTATGGCGTGAACGATCCCTGCCACAGGCGTTCTGCCACCGTTTTTGACATTGGTCGCCGTTCGGGCAATAGCTCCGGTAACGGGAATACCGCCAAACAGGGGAGTAATGATATTGGCAGCCCCCTGGGCAATAAGTTCCATATTCGACTTGTGCCTGCTGCCGATCATGCCATCCGCCACAACAGCCGAAAGCAGCGCCTCAATGGCTCCAAGCAGGGCAATGGTTGTTGCAGGCATCATCATGTGCCGGATAGTCGCCAAATCAAACGAAGGAAATGATGGGGCAGGAATGGTTGAAGGAATCTCTCCAAACCGGGACGCAATCGTTGCAACCTCAAGTTGAAAGTATTGTACGATTACCGTTGTGACAATAATAGCAATGAGCGAACCGGGAATTTTTCGGGATACCTTCGGCCAGAAAAGAATAATCAAAAGCGCCAGTATGCCGATCAGAAAGCTTGGAAAATCAAAGGTCGGCAGTGTATAGGCATAAGCGGTCCACTTCCCGATAAAATCAGCCGGCACAACAGCAATATCAAGGCCGAGAAAATCTTTTACCTGGCTTGAGAAAATGATGACCGCAATACCACTGGTAAAGCCGACAATAACCGGATAGGGGATAAACTTGATCAGGGAGCCGAACTGGGCAAAACCCATGATCATCAAAATCACACCCGACATGATTGTTGCCACCATAAGGCCATTAACACCATATTGCTGGACAATGCCGTACAGGATCACAATAAAAGCACCTGTTGGCCCTCCTATCTGCACCCTGCTTCCTCCGAGAAAAGAGACAAGAAAGCCGCCAACCACTGCTGTAATAAGCCCTTTTTCAGGAGATACCCCGGATGCAATGGCAAAAGCAATTGCCAGTGGCAGTGCCACAATGCCGACCATGACACCGGCAATGACATCCTTCATTATCCGATCAGGGGTAAGTTCCGGTAAAATTGAAAACAGTTTTGG
>CAILXE010000207.1 GCA_903838095.1 uncultured Chlorobiaceae bacterium | reverse complement strand
TCCTTAGTGCTCAATTACGTAAATACGATGACGTATTTGTAGGGCGTTATGCAGTTGTTGTGCGCAGCTCAGTTTGAACCTCTAACTTTGCCATTAACCTGTCCATGTCTGATCGAGTGAATTTCCACTGGAACGGAGTTGCAACTGCCTCATAATAGTCCTGGAAACTTAGAATTCTGGATTCAAGTTCTGATATCGATTTAGCATCAGTTGGAGTAAGGACCTTTCTTTGAACAACGGAAAAGTAAACTTCAACTTGATTGAGCCAACTGGCATGGACTGGCGTATGCACAGGGATGATGTTTTTCCATCTCGTGATGATTCTGTTATCTGACGTAACTCCGCGGTGCGAGGAACCATTATCCATGATCCAAAAGACTCTTCGCGCCGAACGGTACGGTTCCTGACTCATTACGTGCTCCACCAACCGCTCAAACGGTTTGATGCCGGTTTTTGGCCCACATTGGCCGAAGATCTTTGCTCGGTGGACATCCCAAGCGGCAAGATAGGCAAAAGCCCCTTTCCTCTCGTATTCATGCTCAACGCGCATAGGTACGCCGGGTGTGGGCGGCAAGGTTTCGGCCTTTCTTTTCCTGGCCTGGATACTGGTCTTTTCGTCCGTAGTGACGACGTAATCATTCGGTCCGAGAGGGATACTTTGCCACATCTTCTGGTACAAATCCAGAATAGGCCCTGCTTTGTCGACAAACTGCGGGTCGCGTGGGAATATCCAACTGCGATATTGCCAAGGTTTGATGGCATCTTTACTCAACCATCTCCAAATAGTGATGCCACTGATACTGGCTACGATCCCCTGTTCTTGAACGTGCCTCTGCAGGTCTTTAAGGCTGAAGCGCGACAGCGGAATACCAAGTTGTTTTGGAAGTTCACATGCCAGTGCCTTTACCGCCACTACGATCCTGGGGGGAAAACCGGGCGGGCCGCCCGGATCTGGGTTGATCATTCAGGCCAGGTATCCGTTCTTCAAAAAACCTCTTACGCCATTTGCTCACGATTTGCCGAGGAATATCAAATTTGGTGGCGATTTTGTTGTTATCCAGCCCTTCTGCGGCCAAAAGGACAATCCTGGTACGTAAAACAGAGAAGTACGGCGCTGTATACTTATGTGCCATCTGCTCGAGCTTCGTTTTTTCCGCGTCAGTCAATTCGATAGGATATGGGCTTTTCCGTGGCATCTCCTCCTCCTTTCGAGAGAAGATTATGCCATTATTAATTTAGATAGGACAAGTCTTATATGCCACCGTATTTATGTAATTGAGTACTAAGGTGACAAGCGTTATCGGTCTGCCTCCAGAGCCTTTCCGTCACATATTGTCAACCGTTCCGGCGCCTTGCCATAGAGGAAATATTCTGCCACCGGTCTGTCGATACATTCCGTGCCGTAAGGCGGGTATAGCCCGTGCGAGTATTCGTTCCGCACAAGGACCATGCCGGCATTCGGAAGGACGGCGAGGGACTTCAGCGCCCCTTCCCTCGGTGTCCAGGGGTCCTGCTCCGACTGCAACATCATGATCTTGCCGGCGCCAGCCATTGCGGAAGCGGAGGGGCGTGTGACCGTCGCTCCCCCCCAGTAGATGCAGGGGTTTTGTGCCCAGAAGCCGCCATAAAGCGAATAAAGCGCCGAGCTGCTTCTGCTCGCCCAGACCCAGTCATCAACCCCGAAATTGCTGCCGCTGTCGTTGCCGGCAATGGTGAAGGCAAGGGCCATTTTCCCTGTCAGTTCCGCGCTTTCAACCTCTTTCCGCATCTTGGAGAAGTACTGCGTGTTCAGTTGCCTGGCCAGCTCGCGGGTGTTTTCATTACGCGCCGGATCGCTCACGAAGTCCGCTCCGCCGATCCATTTGGTGACGGCAGTTTCATCAGCAGTAGGATTGG
>CAILXE010000206.1 GCA_903838095.1 uncultured Chlorobiaceae bacterium | reverse complement strand
GTAATAGGCATCGAGCGCTTCAACGCCCTTCAAAAGGGTGGTGCTGAGCCGTCCGCTCTGCACCGATTTCGCATAGATTGGTCCGAGAGCGCCGACCGTGCTGGTGAGCCGCGTGAACACTTTCTGGCGGATGATCAGCGTGCCACGGTTCGCTTCGGTATGGGAGTACCAGTTGAAGGTCATACGCAGGGTACTGAAGAACGCAAAAAGCCCAAGCGGCAGGATGAGTTCCCCCATACCGCTCTTCTGGATAAAGGCGCTGTCAATAACCTGACTGAGGTAATATGCCTGTGCTACCAGCATTGCAGCAGCAAGGATTCCCGATATGATCGAAACGATAAAGGGCGTCCGTTCTTCTTTAAGCAACTGAAAGAGGCGCCGGTCAATATTCATGGTTCATGCGTGTTCGTTGTTCTGGAAAAAACCGTAGTAGTGTACATAATAAAAGGGTTTGATGCAATGGGGGATGGCTTGTATGGATGGGAATGGTTCTTCGGTTCAATGAGTTCCCGGCCAGCTCCAAAGCGGTGTACTGTTCAACATCAACATTCAGATAAACAAGAATTATTCAAGAATTATATATATTTGTAATATCTGTTTTACAAAAACCGACAACTATTGTTGATGGAAAACTTTTTTAGTGAGCAGCATCGGCTGATCGCATCAGTAAGCGCGATGAAACGATACCTTTACACCAGTGTTGACTGGAATGAACGTTGTATCGGGATTCTTGGGGCGCGAGGCACTGGAAAGACAACCTTGATGTTGCAGCATGTCAGGGATCGGTATGGTGATTCTGACCGGGCCCTCTATGTTTCGGTGGATAGCCCCTACTTTCAGGCGCACAATCTTTTCGAGTTTGCTCGTGAGTTTCATCAGTTTGGCGGTGAACTACTGCTGGTGGATGAGATTCACAAATACCCTGATTGGGCGATCGACATCAAGGCGATCTACGACTCTTTTCCAAAGCTGAATATTGTTTTTTCCGGCTCAAGCCTTTTGCAGATTTCTAAACAAAAGGCGGATTTAAGCAGGCGGGCCATCATCTTCAACTTGCATGGACTCTCTTTTCGGGAGTATGTCAACTTTACCGGGAACAAAGAGTATCCGGCATATTCTCTGGAAAATATCCTTGCGAATCATCGACAGATTGCCGAAACACTCTGCGGTGAGATAACCGTTCGCAGGCTATTTCGCGATTACCAGCAGATAGGATACTATCCATTTTTTATGGAGAGCCCGGGCACCTATCTTTTTCGGCTCAGGGAGGTGATCAATCATATCCTTGAAGTTGATCTTCCCCTGGTGAACCGCATCGAAGCACGGCAGCTTTCAAAACTCAAAAAGCTGCTCTACCTTCTGGCGACAAGCGTTCCTTTTACTCCGAATATCTCAAAACTGGCAGAGGCAACCGATATATCGCGGCCACGTCTCTACGAATATCTGGAGAATCTGCAGGATGCAAGGCTGCTGAATCTGGTGCGCAGTCAGGGCAGAGGCTATGAAGTGCTCACGAGGCCCGACAAGATTTACCTTGAGAACAGCAACCTGATGTATGCCATTTCCGAAAACGTGAATACCGGCACCTTGCGAGAACTATTCTTCGTCAATCAACTGCGCAACGCCAGCGCCCTCCATCAAAGCCTTGTTGAAAACACAGTTGAACTTTCATCCAAAGGCGATTTTATTGTCAAATCAGAATACACCTTTGAAATAGGCGGAAAAGGGAAGGGGTTCAACCAAATCAGCGGTGTCGAGCAGAGCTTTATTGTTGCTGATGATATCGAAACAGGATTTCAGAACAAAATTCCGCTGTGGCTTTTTGGATTTCTTTACTGAGTGTGCGGTTTTATTCTTGTTACTCCTTGTAATATTGCTTGAACTCATCAACCGGTTTCCGATCTGAATAGAGGTAGAGCGAGTTTCCAATGG
>CAILXE010000205.1 GCA_903838095.1 uncultured Chlorobiaceae bacterium | reverse complement strand
ATAAAGCAGTATTGCATGTCGCCTTACCGTCCCGGAGAAAAGATCACGATTGAGGAGTATTACCGCTATATCTTTGAGCGTGTCCCGGGTCTTTCGGACAAGGCCGCCAAAGAGGGACTGACAGCGTTGGGATACATGCAGAAGTATGGCGCCTTCGAGGTCGAAACCAATGTGTACAAGGTCAATGAAAGAGTTGTATCGCAGGCTGATCTGCAAGGCTCCACTGTACAGCAGGAGACCGGTGTCATCACGAAAAACGGCAAACCGCTCGGCGTTCAGATTGATGGTGTCAATTATACAGGGTTCCCGACGCCATCCCGCAAACAGGAGCTCTACTCCAAAACGATGATCGACTGGAAATGGCCAGAGTACCGTCTTCCTGTCTACATCAAAAGTCATGTGCACCAGGAGATCATGAACCGGAGCAAGGGTGAGTTTGCGCTTGTGCCGACGTTCCGTCTTCCTGTCTTGATTCACTCCCGTTCCGGTAATGCCAAATGGCTTGCCGAGATTGCTCATCGCAATCCGGTCTGGATGAATGCGTCCGACGCGAAGAGTCTTGGCTTTGAAGATGGGGATCTCATCAGGGTCAATACAGACATCGGTTTTTCAGTCAATCGGGTATGGGTAACGGAAGGTATTCGTCCAGGCGTGGTTGCCTGTTCGCACCATATCGGTCGCTGGCGTCGGGAAGAGGATCCTGCGGCAAACCGCTGGTCAACCAACCGGGTCAAGATCCAGTGCGAAGGAGGCGGAAAATGGAAGATGAGAGTTGAGGAGAGTATTGAGCCTTATGAGAGCAGCGATCCCGATTCATCGAGAATATTCTGGTCTGACGGCGGTGTACACCAGAACATCACCTTCCCGGTTCACCCTGACCCAATCAGTGGTATGCACTGCTGGCATCAGAAGGTGCGCATCGAAAAAGCGCATGATGGTGATCGCTACGGGGATGTTGTGGTCGATACGGAACGGTCTTTCCAGATTTACAAGGAGTGGCTTGCCATGACAAGGCCCGCGCCAGGACCGGACGGGCTTCGTCGGCCTCTCTGGCTGAATCGTCCGTTCAGGCCTGATGAAAAGACCTATTACATTTCCAAAACTTGAGTCTACAGCTATGAATCAAAGAGCTTTTCCTGCAAAAGGTTTCTTCTTTTTGCTTACCATGCTGGTAGCCCTGCTGCTTGTTGTTCCAACAGCAGCTTTTGCTGCCCAGCCAGTTGCTGCTGTGCCGACACCATGGTGGGTTTGGGAGATTGCGCTCTTCGTGTTCTGTTTTTTCCTTGGTATTGTTGCCGTTATTGGAGGAGTTGGTGGTGGGGTGCTGTTTGTTCCGATTGTGAGCAGCTTTTTCCCTTTTCACATCGACTTTGTCCGTGGAGCAGGACTTCTCGTGGCGCTTTCAGGCGCGCTCTCTGCAGGTTCGCCCTTGCTGAAAAAGGGGCTGGCAAATCTCAAACTTGCTCTTTCGATGGCGCTGATTGCCTCCATAAGCTCAATTGGCGGGGCTATGGTCGGGCTTGCGATGCCGGAAAAGGTCGTGCAGCTCTCGCTTGGAGTGACTATTCTCGGTATTTCACTGATTATGCTGTTATCCAAAAATTCAGCATATCCCGAGATATCTGAACCAGATACGCTTTCCAAAATATTGCATATCTATGGCATCTATTACGACGAACAGCTAAAAAAAGATGTCAGTTGGCAGATCCATCGAACGCCGGTGGGCATCCTTCTTTTTATTGTCATTGGCTTTATGGCCGGGATGTTCGGGCTTGGTGCCGGATGGGCGAATGTGCCGGTTTTCAACCTTGTGCTTGGTGTTCCATTGAGAGTGTCAGTAGCGACAAGTATTTTTGTGCTCTCTGTCAATGATACGGCAGCAGCATGGGTCTATCTGCACAAGGGAGCCGTACTCCCTCTGATTGCTGTTCCATCAATTGCCGGCATGATGATTGGTACCAAAATTGGCGCAAAATTGCTGACAAAGGTCCATACCAGTGTTGTCAGACGGCTTGTTATTGCGCTTTTGGCAGCGGCAGGACTGAGGGCTCTTTTAAAAGGATTTGGAATTTGATGATTACAATACCATGAAAGAACAACTTCACGCGAACAAGGTACAGTTGACCTATGCAACGGTACTTTCCTGGACCTCGACTCTGGGAATTATTTTTGTTGTCGCAGGTTATCTGATCTATGTCTTTCAGTTGCTTCCCGCAGCAGTCTCTCCGGCGGAGATCGCCATGCAATGGCATCTTCGGGCGGCTGAATTCCACAAGGTTGTTCCGGTTCCTTCTGGATGGGACTGGATCACTCAATTAGGCAGGGGTGATGTTCTGAGCTACGCGTCAATCGTCTATCTGTCATCGGTAACGATGATGTGTCTCGTCGTCATTATCCCTCTTTTTTTGAAAGAGAAAGATCGCATTTATACCATGATTACGATTCTGCAGGTACTTGTTCTTGTTTTTGCGGCAACCGGAATAATTTCTGGCGGCCATTGACTCTCCAGGAACTGTTCGTGTACGAGTAACCAGTGGAATCCGTCGTATTGATGCTTGAGTACCAGAAGGTGTGAAAAAAGAGCAACCTTGCTTTTTTTTGCTCTTGCTTATATTTCTGAATAGTTATATAATCAGAAAAGGATGTAGTGTTTTTACCTGGGCGAAGCTTGGGTGCATAGTCTATGGGTATTATTTTTTCGTGAAAGCATAATCGAGGATCACAACCATGTCGGATACCAAAAAACTCGCAATCATCGCATCACAGGGGACACTCGATTGGGGATACCCTCCGTTTATTCTTGCATCCACTGCTGCCGCCATGGATATGGAAGCGGTTATTTTCTTTACTTTTTATGGGTTGCCATTGCTGAAAAAGGAGATTGACGCGAAAGTCTCTCCTCACAGTAACCCGGCAATGCCCATGAAAATGCCTTTTGGCAACAAGGATTTCAAGTCGATTAACTGGCAGATTCCAAACGTTATTTCAGGAAACATGCCGGGCTTCGATTCTATGGCAACCATGATGATGAAAGAGACGTTCAAGCAGAAAGGGGTTGCCACCATCGAACAACTTCGGAGCATGTGCCAGGAGTTTGGTGTTCGTTTCATTGCCTGCCAGATGACCATGGAGGTTTTTGGTTTTGAGAAGGAAGAGTTCATTGATGGAGTAGAATACGGTGGAGCGGCAACTTTTCTTGAGTATGCTGCTGACGCTGATATATCACTGTTTATCTGATAAAGAGAATCAGTGCTTTTTTGTTGACGTTCGATTTCATGGCTCTGCCACCGCAAGGAAACGGTAACAATAAACGATCAGAACATGGTGAGTTATAGGGAGCTTGTTCAGCAATGTCTGCCTGATATTAAAGAGATAATGCCATGGGATCTTGTTCCGCTTTTGGCAGAGAAGCCGGATCTCCTGATTCTTGATGTCCGTGAGCCCTACGAGTTTGATACCTTGCATATCAGGGGGTCAATCAACGTTCCACGCGGGATTCTTGAATCGGCGTGTGAGTGGGATTATGAGGAGACGGTTTCTGAGCTGGTGAAAGCCAGAAAGCGTGACATTGTCGTGGTTTGCCGCTCAGGTCATCGCAGTGCTCTTGCCGTCAGGACGATGCAGTTGCTTGGCTATGAGCAAGCGGTCTCTCTTCGGACAGGCTTGAGGGGATGGAACGATTACGAAGAACCGCTCTGGAATCGTGCTGGAAACATGGTTGAACCTGACGTCGCTGATGATTATTTTACCGTTAAGCTGCGGCATGATCAAATGGCTCCGAAAGCGTAGCAAGAGCTGACCAGTTTAAAGAAGTATTACAATATTATAAATCCAGAGGTTATTTATGAGTGAAATGGTGAGCAATATGGAGCTGAATTGTGAAGGCCTGAATTGTCCTTTACCGATTCTGAAGACAAAAAAAGCGATTGATTCTCTGAACAGTGGCGAGATTCTGAAGATGACGGCTACCGACCCCGGTTCCGTGAATGATATGGCTTCGTGGGCAAATCGTACCGGTCATGAGCTTGTTGCTCATACCGAGGAGTCTAGTGTTCATACCTTCTTTATCAAAAAGAAGTAAGGGTTCCTTTTTTCTTGTGTAAGCTGGTGGTTAACAACAGCCCTCTTCCTGGGGAGGGCAGGTCGGAGATGTAATGGATTTGGTGCACTTGCCTCGTCTGATGATATCGGCTGCTCACAAAAGTGCAGGCAAGACAATGGTAAGCCTTGGTCTGCTCTCTTGTTTTGCCTCTCAGGGCGTGTCCGTCAGAAGTTTCAAGAAAGGGCCGGACTATATCGATCCTATGTGGCACAGGGCTGCGAGTGGCAGCGAGTGCTGGAATCTTGATCCTTACCTTATGGGGCGCAAAGAGTGCCTTGCATCGTTTACGTCACATTGCGACTGTGAAGAGCAAAGTATTGCACTGATTGAAGGAAATCATGGCTTGCATGATGGACTCTCTCTTGATGGTTCTGACAGTAGCGCGGCTCTGGCCCTTTTGCTTGAAGCTCCGGTGTTGCTGGTTGTTGATGCCAGAAAAACAAACAGAGGAATTGCAGCGCTGGTTCTGGGCATGCAGGCGATGCCGCCGAATGCCAATATCAAGGGAGTGATTTTAAATCAGGTCAAAAGCTCAAGGCAGGCAGAAAAGCAGAAAAAGGCAATTGAGTATTATTGCAGGGTGCCGGTGCTTGGCGCAATTCCCTATGATCCTGAGCTGGTGATTCCTGAGCGTCATCTTGGACTGACAACTGTAGCTGAAACGGCTGAGGCCGGGAAATTTATTCAGGCTGCGGCAGAACGGGTTGCACGTTATTGTGATGTGGAGGCAATCCGCTTGCTCTGTTTTCAGGCACCGCCAATGCAGGTGCAGCCGAAAGAGAGCAAGAGGACGTCCATCAAGGGAAAGGCAAAAATTGGCGTTTTTAAAGATGCGGCATTCTGTTTTTACTATCCCGACAATTTGATCGCATTACAGAATAATGGTGCTGAGCTTGTCTCCATCAACTCGCTGCGGGAACGTTCCCTGCCTGATGTTGATGCCCTCTATCTTGGTGGAGGATTCCCGGAATCTTTCTTTGAACTGCTGAGCTCAAACAGGGAGCTTTTGACGGCGGTTCGTGAGAGGGTGGAAGATGGCATGCCGGTTTATGCGGAGTGCGGAGGTCTGATCTATCTTTGTCGGAGCGCGGTCTGCGAAGGCAAAAAATATGCACTTGCCGGTGTTCTCCCTTTTGATATCGAATTTGGTGATACTCCTGTCGGGCATGGATACCTTGATCTCAAGAGCACAACCGATTCGCCCTGGTTTCGAAAAAATGTCCGGGTCAGGGCGCATGAGTTTCATTATTCCAGACCGATGGAGCCGTTGCCGCAATCTGCATATCAGTTTGAGGTTATCAGGGGACACGGAATTACCGGGCGGAGTGACGGAGTGCTTTACCGTAACCTGTTTGCCTCATTTGCGCATCTGCATGTTGTCGGAAATCCGGATTGGGCTGAAACGTTTGTCGCTCTGGCTGAAAACTTCAGCGCGGAAAGAAAAAGATATCGCTGACGGCGGGGTTAAGAGGGGCAAAAAGTGAAATATTTTTTTTCAGAATTTGAAAAATCAAGCATAAGTTGTTAATTACATAACTGTATAATTTGTTTGTTTTCCGGTTATCGGATTTTATGCGATTTTACCGACACAGGTCCATCGTGCAGGCATGTTATTAATTCATCGTGAAAATTTTTTACCTCATATAATCTTTGATCTTAACTAAAGGAGCAAATTATGGCAATTGAAGTCAATGGTGTCCGTGCTGAAACTGATGAGAATGGATATCTCGT
>CAILXE010000204.1 GCA_903838095.1 uncultured Chlorobiaceae bacterium | reverse complement strand
TCAAGAGGAAAAAGCAATACATACTCCGGCTGCCAGCCATTGAACTGTTGGCTGCCAATGTGACTCTGAAATACTTTTTAGAACTCTTTTGCAAGAAAATGAGTTTTACAAATTACCTTTCTCTGTATATTCTCACTCTTGCCGGGAACGATAACAGAACCGGGCTCAAGTTCTCCGGGTTAACAAAACGATTTTCAATACTACCGGGATAAAAAAGTATGTCCACACGATACATTTCAGGATGCGCCGTTGCACTGGTGACTCCGTTCAGACAAAACGGGTCAATCGACAGCGATGCCTTGAGGAGGCTGGTGCAATTTCATATTGAGGCTGGAACAGATATGATTATAACCTGTGGCACCACGGGTGAATCGCCAACACTTTCCGGTGATGAGCAGATTGAGATCATCCGTACGGTCAGGGATGAGGCGGCAGGAAAAATAATGGTGGCGGCTGGCGCTGGCACCAATGACACAAGACATGCGGTCGAGCTGGCGAAAAATGCTGAAAAGGCTGGTGCTGCGGCCATTCTGTCGGTTTCTCCCTATTACAACAAGCCTTCACAGGAGGGGATCTATCAGCACTACCGTCATATCGCGGAAGCGGTCTCGGTGCCGATTATCATCTACAATGTTCCGGGAAGAACCGGCTGCAATGTTGCGGCATCAACCATCCTCAGGCTTGCCCGTGATTTTGAAAATATTGCGGCGGTCAAGGAGGCTTCGGAAAATATCGGCCAGATCTCTGAGCTGCTTGAGGGGCGTCCTGATCATTTTTCTGTGCTGACTGGCGAGGATTCGCTGATTCTGCCCTTTATGGCGATGGGTGGAGACGGGGCGATTTCTGTTGCGGCAAACGAAATACCGGTGCAGGTCAAGCAACTGATTGAGGCAGTCCGGCACGGTGACCTTGAGGAGGCCCGGTCGATCAACCGACGCTACCAGAAGCTGTTAAAATTGAACTTTATTGAGAGCAACCCGGTGCCGGTCAAGTATGCGCTGTCGCGAATGGGGATGATTGAGGAGAACTACCGTCTGCCGCTTGTGCCGCTTTCGGAGAAAAACAGGCTCATCGTCGATCAGGAACTCAATGCTCTGGGACTCATCTAAAACGATCCCGTTTCAGCTCCCTGCCTCTGCCGGGAGCTGAAACGTTTCGTCACTGCCTATCCCGCAATCTCTCCCAGCTTTTCAACAAAACCATCCAGCTCCTCTTTTGTCCGCTTCTCTGTAACGGCAACAAGCAGTCCGCTCTCGCCATGCGCCGCCAGGTCGTAACCGGCAAAGATGTGGTGTTCCAGCATCCGCTCCACAATGAGCGCCGCTGGAACTGGTGTTTCAACAACAAATTCCCGGAAGAAGGGCACCGTATACTTCAGGGAAAATCCCGGAATGGCGGCTATTTTTGCTGCAAGATAATGTGCTTTCTGAGTTGATTGTGCGGCAACCTGCTGCAGTCCCTCTTTGCCGAGCAGCGAGAGATAGAGTGCCGCCTGAAGGGCGTTGAGCGCCTGGTTGCTGCAAATATTTGATGTGGCTTTTTCGCGCCGGATATGCTGCTCACGGGTCTGAAGGGTAAGAATAAATCCATCCTCTCCGTCACGATCTTTCGTCATGCCGACCAGACGACCCGGAATTTTGCGGACAAGCGGCTGCTTGACGGTAAAGATGCCGAGGTAGGGGCCACCGAAACTCTGGGGAGTTCCAAGCGGCTGTCCTTCTCCAACCGCAATATCGGCGCCGTAACTGCCTGGAGCTGCAAGCACTCCAAGAGAGTGTGGATCGGCTGAAACAATAAAGAGCGCGCCCTTTTCATGTGCAATCGCTCCAAAAGCTTCAACATCTTCGAGACAACCGTAAAAGTTTGGCTGCTGGACAACCACGGCGGCAACACTGTCGCCAACAAGCTCTTTCAGCGCCGCACTATCGCCGACGCCATCCTGAAGAACATTCTGGATGACGGCGTTATGGCCGGACGCCTCAAGATAGGTCTTCAGCACAGCGCTGTTCCAGGGATGCAGCTTTCCTGCAACCACAACCTGACTGCGGCCAGTGACGTTCATGGCCATCAGTACTGCTTCGGCAAGGGCGGTCGCGCCGTCATACATTGATGCGTTGGTGACATCCATCTCGTAGAGACGGCATATCAAACTCTGGTATTCATAAATTGCCTGAAGAGTTCCTTGCGAGATCTCGGCCTGGTAAGGGGTATATGCCGTATAAAACTCACTGCGCGATGTAATGGTTTTGATGGCGGCAGGAATAAAATGGTCGTAGGCGCCGCCGCCAAGATAGCTCACATAATCGGAGGTGCTCCGGTTGGCCGAGGCCAGCCCTTCAAGAAGTTTGCGCACCTGGGGTTCATCGGAGGCAGGGAGAAGAGCAAGAGCTTTTTTCAGGCGAATCTCTTCGGGAATATCGACAATCAGATCATCAAAAGAGCTGACACCAATGGCCCGAAGCATCTCCTTTTGTTCGTTTTCGGTATTGACTATAAATGGCATGAGCTTACTCTCCTGTCAACTGGCGATATGCCTCTGCGTCAAGCAGCGCCTGAACTGCGGACGGATCGGTAACTTTTATTTTGGCAAGCCAGCCTGCATTATAGGGATCCTGATTGACCACTTCTGCATTATCAAGCTCAGCGTTTAACGCAATAATTTCACCGGCAACCGGGGCAAAGAGATCGGCAACGGTTTTTACCGCTTCGACGGTTCCAAAAACTTCGTGCTCTTTCAGCGTTGTTCCGACAGCTTTCAGCTCAACAAAAACAATATCACCAAGCTCTGACTGGGCAAAATCAGTAATGCCGACCAGTGCGGTGCTGCCGTCTTCAAGCAGTTTAATCCATTCGTGGTCTTTTGTATAGCGAAGATCTTCAGGAATAGTCATGGCAGAAGTAATGTGTGTTGATGGAGTCAGCCTGGCAAATTTGTAATGAAACAAGGTAATATTTTTTGGAATCCCTTCAAATCCAGAGGGCATGGCAACTCAGGAAAGCCGCTGCCTCATGGCTTCGTAAAGCAGCACACCTGCCGTCACGCTCACATTCAGTGACTCGACGCAGCCTGCCATGGGAATGCGGACAACATGGTCACAGAATTTCACGGCCTCAGGCGCCAACCCGCTTCCCTCCATACCAAGCACAATCGCGGTGGCCTTTTTCATGTCGGCATCAGTGTAGTTGAGTTCGGCCTCCATGTCTGCGGCAAGAATCTGGACGTTACACTGGTGCAGAAATTCAAGCGCGCGCACAAGGCTCTTGACCTTGCAGACTCTTATATGGGAAAGCGCTCCGGCTGCGGCTTTGTGAACAACGGCGTTAACCGGCGAGCCCTTGCCTTCGACCAGCACAACCGCATCAGCGGCTACGGCTTCGGCCGTCCGGATAATGGCCCCGATATTGTGGGGATCATCAAGCCCCTGCAACACCACGAGCAGAGGAGAGCTGTTACGGGGACTGGCAAGAACCTCTTCGAGTGAATAGTAGGTAACGGTGCTGATAAGAGCGCACACTCCCTGATGCTTTGTGGTACCCGCAATCAGTGAAAGCTTTTCAAGCCGGGCCTTGCCGCTGACCAGCTTCAGGCGCCTTGAGGTGATGACAATTTCTTTGAGTTTCGGATGAGAGGTATTGAACTGGAAATAGATTTTCTCGATGCTCTCCGGCTTCTGCTGGAGAAGCTCAAGTACGGCATTTCTGCCATAGACAATATTTTCGGAATGTTCCGTGTCCATGTAAACCTCTTCTCCTGTGGAAGTGTTGTGCAAGTAAATAAGCAAAGAGCAGGGGACTGCAAACGTCAGGGTAAACGCCTCACAGGCGACATCTCAATGGGAAAAACCGGAATCTAATTAAGGGCACCTCTATTTAATCTTAAATGATATATCTTTATAAATATTATAGTGTTAGCGTTATAAATTGATGGCAATATTTCGTATATTAAGGTAATAATATCAACTTACCTTTTATAATGAAACACATCAACCCGTTA
>CAILXE010000203.1 GCA_903838095.1 uncultured Chlorobiaceae bacterium | reverse complement strand
TGAAATTAATCAGGTTATAACCACTATGGTCAACCTTATCAATCCCCTCTCGCAAAGAAAGTCCGGGCCAAGGTGCATAGCGAATTTCATCTGCATCCACATGAATATACCAGTCGTAGCTCAACTCTCTGGATAACTGTTCTTTCAGTTTAAGTATGGAAGTCCAATCATAGACTTCTTTGTCATCTTCGAAATATCGCACCGACTTGATATCCAAGACCCCTCTCCCCACTAAGTGGGAAACGCGATTGACAGTACTATCGGTAGATCCATTATCAATTAGAAAAACCTCCACATCGCTGTCAATAAGTTTTTTTACTACCTCCAGTACGATGTCTTCTTCATTAAATGTTGACATGATGGCGCAGACAGTTTTCATAGAGGATTCTTAATGTGATAGAGCGTGAGTTGTAGAAGCATTATCAGCGCAGCCTATCTCGCACTTTGGCAAAAGCATCTTGATAATCATGAAAACCTTGTTCTTTCATAGCAATTTTCAGTGCATCACTCAGCACAGCCTCGAATTTGAACTGATTCAATCGACTTGCCGACCATGCGCAATCAAACGTATTGTAGGCTCTTACCCTCCACTTGGGATACAAGGTAAGCAATAATGACGCGATGCGCTCCATTATAAATACTTTTCTTTGTACAGAACCTGGATAACTGGTCTCGAAAACTAACGCTTGCTTCAGTGCGCTATCCTCGCCCTCGCAAAAGGCAAATAATTTCTCATTCAAAGCAAGCCAAGCACTCCAGAATTCAGGCCGCGCAACAAAGTAATTGCTGAAAACAATCTGCCGCGAATCCATGACCAGCTCCGTCAAACTCCCAGGTAAGCCAGCCGCCTCTAAAAAAGCTTCACTGGCGGCTATAAAACCGGGTTGCTGTAACTCTTCTTGCTCGAAAACATTGAGAAAAAAGGCCCCCATATCCGGCTGCGGGCTGAATAAGATCACATCTGCATCAGGTCTGGCCGCTTGTACGAAGGCGTTTACTTGCGCGTAACTTAGGCCAGTTTTCTCCTGGAAACGTGGCGAGAAAAAGCCATAGTAACGTTCATCATCCAATTTTTCCTCAAGTAAAAACCGCCTGATCGGCCAATATTCGCGCCAGTCTTTTCGCTGGCTGTCGACGTTATTTAATACTTTATATCCAGCACCGACTTCCTGTATTGTCTGCAAAGAATAAGCGATATGGTATAGATTAACGTCAACCGTGGTTTCAGTACCGTGATCGACAGGCAGAGATAGCGGCATTTCATGGGCACCGGACGGCAATGCATCGATGATCTTGATACACAGCTCTTCAAAATCACGCACAAAACGCGGTGTATCAAATAGTACACAGGTCAGACGGTTATCGACCAGTTGTTGCTTCATCGCCGCAATTCGTTCCGGATGTTTGGCAAGTTCAACCGCCTTATCCTCGTAATCCTGAAAATTATAGGTAATTAACTCAGGAAGATCGACTGCTTGCAACAAGCTCCCCGCCATGCGCGAAGCAAAAGTACGTCCGGCACAAGTGAGCAGAGGCAGTCCGGCCCATAGCGCATCACTGGCGGTAGTGCCGCCACCGAACGGAAAGGTATCAAGAAACAGGTCGGCTACCTGCAGGCGGGCCAGATAGTCGGCTGGCATTACACGTTCGGAAAAGCGCAAACGTTCACGCACGATGCCATGTTTCTTGGCATACTTGCACAAATTTTCACGCATCGTTTCGTTCTCATCTACCAGCCATAAAATGCTGTTGGGCACTCGCTTCAGAATGCGCATCCAGACACCGAAAACTTCGGGGGTGATTTTGTAGGAGATGTTAAAAGAGCAAAATATGAAAACATCTTCCGGCAAACCACAGCTTTCTTTGGTCGGACACGCCCCAATGATGCGTTGGCGGTCATTGACCTGGAAAGTATTCGGCAGGTGTAATGGTTGCTCGGTGAAGAAGGGTTCCAGCTCTGGCGGGAACACGAAAGGATCAGACAGCACGTAATCAACCTCGGGCAATGCGGTCGTTCCTGGAAAACCGAGCCAGGTCATTTGCACCGGTGCCGGCCGGTACGACAAGATGTCATGGCGAGTACCGGCAGTAATGCCATGCAGGTCAACAAGGATATCAATTTCGTATGAGCGGATTAAACGCGCAGCCTCTGCGTCGTTGATTGTTCCGATCTTGATAAAATGATCCATGCCGTCAATCACGCGCACGCGCAGCGCGGAACCGTCTTCAGGGCTAAAGCAGAAGCCGAACACTTCAAACTTTGTACGATCATGCAGGCTATACAATTCTGCAGTCAGTATCGACACAGGATGAAGGTGGAAATCACCTGAAAGGTAGCCGATGCGCAAACGCTTGTGACCGTAAGATTGTCTCGACGACAGATGAAGTACATTGTTAAGCACTCTTTCTTTCACATAACGCTGAGCCGTTTTTAATTGCAGCGCCGGATCGTCAAAAACAGACAGCATTGCAACCGCAGAGATGCCGGAAATCATGTCTTTGAATGTAATAGCGCAGGAACCGCCATACAACGGCCACTCACACATCCCTTGCCGCAGACGTATCAAAATCAAGATTACATCAGGCTGCTTTGGATTCAGCTTCAAACTACGCATTAACATCGCCGCAGCTTCCGGCAACTCCTTACGTTTTTCGAGCAGAAATCCCAGATCGTTCAGCAGGCATTGATAAGATTTTTGACCCGACGCTGTTTTCTTGTCGACGAAATTAAGTCCGCTACGCCTGACAGCGAGTGCTTCCTCAAACCGGGACGTCAGTTCAAGCAAACAGCCGAGATGAATGTAAGCTTCAATAAATAACGGTTTTTCTGCGATGATGACTCTATATAAGTCCTCGGCGACGGCATAATCTTTAACATGGTCCAACAAAACGCCCAGATTGAACCGCACAGCAAACGCCCCTGGCGATTCGTTGTGCTCCAGCCATGCCCGGTAAAGTTTGATGGCCATATCCAATTGCTTGGCGTCAATCAGCATATGTCCCGTGTCGACCAAATCGGCAATCGGCAATTTACCCTGGATAGACAGGGCGAATGCTTGCTCTGTTGCCTGAAGCAGGCTGAGCGGCTCAGCAGAGGACAAAGTATTTGAATTTTGCATTGCTATTGAATCAGGATGTTAAAGATGAAATATAATCGAGGACAGGCAGTTACCCAACTGCCCCCTCACAGATACCTGCGTGCGGAATTACCGCACCGGACTCTTCAAAACTGCTCGCGTTGCCCCCGGCACTTATATGATAATTGGGTGCTAATCAACAAAAGGCTCTAAAGTTCCACGGAATTTTAATGAACCCTTGTATACAAAGGTCTGCGGCCCAATGTCATTAAGTTAAGCAGTTCACTGAGC
>CAILXE010000202.1 GCA_903838095.1 uncultured Chlorobiaceae bacterium | reverse complement strand
GGCGGTTGTTCCTACAATATAATTAAAGCTGCTGAGCGCGGCTCCGATGCCTTCATAATATTGGATTTGATCCAAAACATCCGAAGCCAGATGAGTTGATCGTTGCTGCATTTCCTCCCGGTCAAAACCGGTTGTGCCCACTACTACTATATTGCTGATGCCCATGTTTTTTGCGGCGCGGGCAACCGACCCGATATTCCCCGCGTATTTTGGCTTATATAAAACGATGCTGATATTTTTGGTTTTAGCTTTCAACGTAATTTCCTTTCATTCACCCTTATGCCCTTCTTCTGTCAATAGGGGTTCACTGCCGTGAACCTGTCAATTTTGTATTTTGCCAGCCCTATATTTGTTTCATAAATCAATAATTAATGAAATGCACGGAGAATTTATGATGTTATTGGCAATTGGATTTTTGCGCTTTTATCTACCTATACACCTTTGAGTTTGGAGTTGCAGTGAAGATTACCCGTGGAAACGTACAAAAAAAGGCAGAGCCATTTCTGTGTGTGTAGTACAGCTTGCTATACGTAAAAAAAGCGGCATCCGTCGGACACCGCTTTTTTTACGAGGGCGCCCTTTTGCGTTTTGGCCTGCCATCATCATCCGGGCAGGCATTTTTAAGTTATTCGTGAATATTGCCGATAACAAATATGTAACTTTTTTATACGAGGTACCGGTATCCCTGATACATGATCACGCAAGGTAAGACATTGATCAGGATGTCATTGTTATTAAAAACGATCGGAAATCATTAAAGTGGACAAAATATTGCCTGCATCAAGACAATTCAATCCGGTAATTATTCACTTGATTCTCTATGTCATCACCGGCATATTCCTTACGCCCACCTGTCTATTTGCTGATGAGGTTATCACCACATATGACAAAAATACCATTTGGTATCCTTCTATGTATGTAGGCCGGATCTGGGCAAGGAGCGGAGAGGCTTCACCTCCCGCTCTCGAAGGAAACGAAGGACGGATTTCAACCGGGGCAAAAGAAAAATCATTCACCAATCTTAAAGCAGACCCTAATAGTAACGGGGCGACAGTTGAGAAAAATTCATCAATCGCGATCACGCAAAGTGCTCCGGTCATCACAACAGAATCAGTTCGGAGCTCCGAAATCAAAAAGAAATTGAAGCAAAAACGTTTAACGACAATTCAGGCACTGAAAAAAGAAAAAGCGCAAAAAACAGCTTCGAATCAATTATCCCCCACGCAGGCCTCCAACAAAGAAAATCAGAAAACATCCGAGGGCAAAACAATACAGCCGAGAAAAATAGCTTCATCTAAGGCAGCAGGCTTCGTAACACCCAGAGCCAGGCACTCTGGAAGAAACTGGCATTATAAGCAGGAACTTTATGATGTAGAATGCGGCCAGAAACTGGCAAGAGTTGTTGCAACGTATTATTTTGACAGAGAAGAAACACTCCTCGGCTCAAACGTATCCTCTGATCCTCAATGGTACCATTTTTATCCTGGATCATTGGAGGAAAAACTTTATGTGGAATTATGTCATCCTAGTAATTGACAGGCATCAGTATGCGCCTGGCAAATCTTCAGGCTGGTTAAAGTACTATCGGCCTGTTGCCCAAATAGTGATTTAGGCAACAGGCCGATTATGATTGAACCAGCAGGAAACAGGGATTTTGTTTGTTTGAGAACTTGCTTTCGTTGCAAGTGAGTATAGGAAAGCCGCGCTTGTATGTCAAGTAAATATTGCCACAAAATATGGCGTGAATTGTGTTTATTACAAATTGAAATACTGCATTACCATTGACTTCCCTTTATTGTGGACTACAGTCTATACGTAAAAGCAACAATTACTGAACCAACATGGTATAGCTGATGAAGGTTGTATATATTTTCAATTTATCAGTGTTTGCATTCCGGCTTAATCCTGCTGATGTTCAGGGGATTTATTCAACTTTCTCCCTACTCATCACACCATAGGTATCAAAGACGGTTGCCGGCGGCCTATAGAGCATTTCCTCCGGTTTTTTTTCCAGCTTCAACGCCTCGGCGGGACATGTGGTGACACAAAGACCGCAGCCGATGCAACGCTCGGAATAAAACGCGATTTTTTCATCCTTCATCTTAAATACCTTAACTGTGCAGCGCTTGGCGCAAATACCGCACTGCGTGCAGAGGGCTTCATCAAACAGGCATACATAATTGCTTTTCACTGCCAGCGCCGGGGAGGGAAAAAGCTTCAGGGAAATCAGCATACCGCAGCAACAGGAACAACAGCAGCACATGGCTTCCACCTTCTGGGAATTCAGGATATGAATAACCAGACCTTCGGCCTCACTTTGCTTCAGGATCGCCAGAGCCTCATCGGTGCTGATATAGCGGGCCATTCCGTTTTCCACATAATAGTCGGCGAAGGTTTCAAACTGCAGACAAGTCTCTGCCGGATGTGCACAGGTTTTTCCGTACATACGCACGGCCTTGCGACAAAAACACTCGGCAACGGCAATGCGTGATTTTCTCTTAATGATCGCAGCCGCATCATCGTAAGGCGCGATAGGACGATCAGCTACGATTTCCGCATTGATGGGAATGGAACGCAGGTGAGGAGTTTTTTGCCCATGAAATGTGGCGCCCAAACCGGTAAGATAATACTGGGAGATATCCTTGAGCAGCGGCATATTCAAATTGTTCAACTGGAACTCATAGATACCAACAATGAAAGGCACCGGAAAATAGCGGTTCGTTTCATTCTCTTTGACTCTGAAGATAAGCCCTCTGCTGGCCATATCTTCCAATCTCACCGCCATTTCCTTAACATCGGCATCCACCCGTAAGGCCACCTGTAGAACAGTTTCCGGTCTGGCCTCCATTTTTAGAAATAGGTCCGCATCCACCTCACTGAAAAGCCGTTGAAGTATTTTAATCTCAACACCATTTGCCGTTGCCGGGTAACCGGTCGCCATCATTTCGAGCCTGTCGCGCAATCTTTCATGGATATCGTTCATGTTGTAAGTGACCTTCCGTTGCTTTATTTAGCCACAACACCTTTATCAAAAGTG
>CAILXE010000201.1 GCA_903838095.1 uncultured Chlorobiaceae bacterium | reverse complement strand
TATTCAACTGGTTCATCACCTTGAAAGTAAGATCGTTCTCAGGGGTTGTAAAGAGCGCAGTGCTTTTTTCAACAACAAGGGTGAATCCCTCAGACTGGGCAATTGATTCAATAGAAGCAAGTACTTTTTTGCGTATCGGGGTATAGAGCTCCTGCTGTTTTGCATCAACGACACCCCCACGAGCAAACTTCTCCTGCTGATATTTTTCAACAGCCTGCGCTTTAAGGGCAAGATCCTTTTCTTTCTGTTCTCTGGCTGGTTTTGTCATGGACGCTCCCTGTTGGCGATAGGCAAGTGCTGCTTTCTGATACTCAAGGTTCATGCGCTCAAGCTCTTTTTGAAACGGTGCGGCAAATGTCCGCAACGCTGTATCGGCTTGCTTCGTGTCAGGCAACAGTTGCAAAATTTTTCCTGAATCCACAACTCCTACTCTTTCAGTAATCTGTGCGGCAAAAGATTGAGGTGCAACCAGCAGCAGGCCCAGTACAACCGCCATAATGATACGGCGAGACATGTTCATAAATCCTCTGGAGTGAGTCATCAATTTTAATGTTTTGGTTAGCATGTTAATGATTCGATACCTTTGTTCTGTAGAATTGGAAATATTCATACTTTCCAAGGTAATAATTCCTTGAGAAAAAACTATATGTAACTGAAAAACCAGTATTTTTGAAAAGGAGGAAGATTCAGATAATTCTTTTCAGGAAAAACTGCCCGGGATGTTGTGTGACAGCTTCTTTCATCTCAAGTTCAAAAAGATGTACAAGAAGCGTAGAAACATCAATCGCTGATGCTGTGGCCAGTGCATCGATGTGAATCGGTTCAGAGCCCATGTACTGTAAAACAGCTCTTTCCTGGGGAGTCAGATGGTTCTGTTGTGAGTTATTCAGTAATGACTGTTGTCCAGAACGGCATTGTAAAAACGGTGCTCCGAGTTCATTGATAATGTCTTCAACGTTCATGACAGCTTTTGCGTGTCCCTGCTGGATAAGTTTGTTAGTCCCTTTTGATGTTCGTGAAAATATGCTCCCTGGTACTGCAAACACCTCCCGGTTCTGTTCAAGGGCGGAAGCCGCAGTAATCAGTGATCCTCCTTTCAGATCAGATTCTATCACAATTGTTCCTGCACAGATTCCTGATATAATGCGATTTCTTTTCGGAAACTTGCCAGGTGAGAGCGCAGCGCCAAACCACTCTTCTGAAATAATTGCCCCCTGTTCAATGATTTTCGGCCATACTTTGCCTTTCGGGTCAGTATAGATAGTCTCTACGCCACTTGCCAGTACAGCCACAGTGGTTCCTCCGTTTTCAAGGACCGCAGTATGTGCAGCCATATCAATACCATAAGCCAAACCGCTGAAAACCACAATACCGCAGTTTACTATTTCACGGCAGAGCAGAGCGGTGGCCTGCTTGCCATATTGTGATGCGTATCTTGTACCCACAACAGCCAGCCCGGGAGTATGAATGTCTGGAAGAGTGCCTCTTACAAACAAACAGGAGGGCGGATCATAAATCTCCTGTAAAAGAGGCGGATACTCAGGGTCAAGAATGGTTATAATATGTGCATTATAACGCGGAAGTTCAGCAATCTGTTCTTCTGCAGCCTTTTCTGCGGCTTGTCGTGTTGGAGCATGGTGCAGAAAATGATGAATCTGTCGTGCAAGAGATTCCCCGATTCCCGGGACTGTCATCAAATCATCGATACCAGTATGCAATACGTCGGTTAGTTCCGGCAGATGGTTGGCGATAGCCTTGATTCTTGCGGGGCCGATACCCGGGATAAGAGTCAGGACAAGCAAAAGCATCCTGTTGTCCATTTCAGCGGAAACGGCCATAAAGCACCGACTTTAGAAGTCCCTTTTAAGAAGAATGTTTGCAAACCCCCGCAGGTATTCCCGTCCTTCGGCATGGGGCAGGTCGTTTATTGCCGTGAGAGCCTCCTCTGTATTTCGGTTGATCAGTGTGGCGGTTTCTTCAAGAACGCCACAGCGGCCATAGATTTTCTTTACGTCAGGCACCCTTTCCGCACCGATGCCTTTATTGATAATGATGTCGTTCAAAAGATCATGCTCCGCTCCTGAGGTCAGTTCCAGAGATCGAAGCAGCAGGTATGTTTTTTTGCCATTGATGACATCACCACCAACCATTTTACCGGATTTTCCATGATCAGCCATAATATCAAGATAATCATCCTGTATCTGGAATGCCTGTCCGATTTTTTCACCAAAAAGAACCAGCTTCTGAAGCTGCTCGTCCGTAGCATTCCCGGCAACACCTCCAGCTTCAAGTGCGGCAGAAATAAGACGACCAGTTTTCTTGGAAATCATGTCAAGATAGTCGGTTATTGTGGCATCTTTTTTTTCTTCAAGTTCCATGTCAAGAGCCTGCCCTTCACAGATGGTAATATTTGCATCGTTCAGAATATGAATAAGTTCAGAGTGGCGGTTGCTTTGTGCCTGCAAGGCAAGTTCATAGGCATACGCAATCATCATATCTCCCGACAGGATGGCAGAATTGATATTCCATTGCTTGTGAACAGTTGGTCTGCCGTGCCGCAGTTCTGCCTGATCCATGATATCGTCGTGGATCAGGGTAAAGTTATGCAGAATCTCAACCGCCAGGGCTACATTGAGCGCATTTTCTGAAGAGCCGCATACTGCTTCAGAGGCAAGAAGTGAAAGAAATGGACGAATTCTTTTCCCCTTTCCTTCAAGAATATACCGTGCGGGCGCATAAAGAGTGAGCGGGCTGTCCCTGTCAAAACATTTTCCGAGAGCATCATTGATTTTTTTGTGGTAGAGAGAGTACTTTTTTTCAACAAGTTCCTGAGTAATAGGCATAGTCATGATGAAATCGGTCATTGTTTGAGAATAAGGTGTTTGTTCCGAAGCCCGCTTATCGTCGAGGCGCCGGTCAGGAACATGACTGCCCTGAGGTCGTTCAACCAGGTTTCAA
Organism: uncultured Chlorobiaceae bacterium; assembly: GCA_903838095.1. Classification (GTDB taxonomy): domain Bacteria; phylum Bacteroidota; class Chlorobiia; order Chlorobiales; family Chlorobiaceae; genus Chlorobium. Next base: position 8,985 of record CAILXE010000201.1, on the reverse strand, counting down.
TAGTATGTTCAAGAGTCCCTTCGTGAAGGGCTTGGAGAATACCTCTTGCCGAAGCTGCAAGCTGGGCGCCAAGTGCCAGTGATTTGGCAATATCAGTGCCACACCGAATTCCGCCAGAGGAGATGATTTGGACATCCATAAATTCAGGAGACTCTTTTTTCAGTTTTCGGATATCCAGCAGACATTGTGCAGTAGGAATCCCCCAGTTCAGCAGTTCTTCGAGAGCGTCAGCACTGAAGCGGGTTTCATGGCCAAACTTGCGGATATAGCGGACTTCCTCCACTTTCTGCCAACTGATCCCGCCTGCCCCAGCCACATCAATGGCACTCACGCCAGCTTCCATAAGCAGGCGTGCAACGGTTGCCGAAATACCGCATCCAACCTCTTTGACAATGACTGGTACCGCAATTCTGTTGATGAGAAGTGCAAGTTGTTCAAGAACGTTTTTGAAATTTGTGTTTCCTTCTGGCTGAAACAGCTCCTGTGCTGCATTAAGGTGGATTATCAATCCATCAGCTTCCAGCAGTTCAAGCATGATGTTGATGTCACTCTCAGTCAATCCTTTTGCAAGCTCCGGTGCCCCGATGTTTGCAAAGATCTGGATTGAGGGTGCAAATTTTCTTGTCACAGCAAAGCTTTCACGATATATCGGGTTTTCAAGAGCCTGACGCATGCTGCCAACACCCAGTGGAATATTGAACTGTTCAGCAACCTTCGCCAGATGCTGATTAAGCGTTGCAGCTTCGCTGTATCCTCCCGTCATGGAGGATATCATCAGAGGCGCCCCGATATTCTTTCCAAGAAATGTTGTGGAGAGGTCAATGTCTGAAAGTGATATTTCCGGCAATGCATTATGCTCAAACTCAAATCGCTCAAGGCCTGTTGTTTTGCCATTAAACACAACATCTCCATGCAGGCATATCTCCACGTGACTGTGCTTGCGCTCAATTGTTATATTGTCTGTTGCTGTGTCGCTCATGCTGACGGAAAAGGTTCCCTGAAAGATTTGTAATTCTTGCTGTTAGACTGCATAACTTAATAAAAATTCTCTAACTTTTCACCTTCCAGTCGAAGAGGTTACACTATGCTGAAAACATTGTTTGATATAGCTGTGCGTCATCTGTTCGGGCGTCGGAGGCAGACCTTGACCACCAGTTTTGGTGTTGCCATCAGTACGATGGTATTGATTACCACCAATTCACTGACGCGGGGGTTACTCGACTCCTTTGTGGAGACCATTGTTAATGTGGCACCACATATAACGGTTAAAGGTGAAAAAACAGATCCGATGCCTGTGAATCTTCTTGACCGGGAGGGCTCTTCCTCCTTTGCAAGTGTAGACAATAATATACAGAAACTGGAGCGGGAAGAGGTTCGGAACTATCGCCAGATTCTTGACGTCTTAAGCACATCTGCGTATAAGAAAAAGGTTCTTGCTGCTTCTCCCTATGTTGAATCACAGGTTATGGTGGTTAAGGGAAGTCGTAACCAGCCACTTTTGCTTAAAGGAGTGCAGATAGAGCGGGAGAATGCGATCAGCGGCATTCAGAAAAAAATTGTTCAGGGCGATATCGCCATGTTTGAAAAAACATCCAACGCTCTCCTTGTGGGGCGGACGGTTGCAAGGGATATGAATCTCAAACTGAATGACCAGGTTGTTATCATTCCAGCATCAGGAAGGAGTCGGCAGTGCAAGGTTGCGGGGATTTTTTTTTCCGGCATCAATGCGGTCGACAACAGTGTTCTGGTTTCCCTCAAGTTTGCGCAGATCATTGAGGAGCTTCCAGCCAATAAGGTATCCGGTATTGCGCTGAAGGTGGCTGATCCTTTTGCCAATGCCTCCCTTGCCAGAGAATTGGAACACATTACCGGATACCGGTGCCTGACGTGGCAGGATGAAAACGCAAGTATTCTCGCCCTGTTTGCCCGTATTGGATATATCGTTTTTTCTTTGGTGGCGTTTGTCGGCGTTGTTTCGGGGTTCGGCGTGGCCAATATTCTCGTTACGACGGTTTTTGAAAAGAGCCGGGATATTGCCATCATGAAGTCGCTTGGTTTTTCCGCACTGCAGTTGGTGTTCATGTTTATTCTTGAAGGGTTTATGGTGGGCTTGGCTGGCGCTTTAACCGGCGGTGTTCTGGCCATCGGTTCAATCAATCTGTTTGCCAGCCTTCCCATAGAGAGTTCTCAGGGGCCACTGACGAAAACTGGTTTCAGTATGTCCTACAACCCCATATATTTTGTGCTAATTATTGGTATAACAGTGCTGATCAGTACGCTTGCGGCTATTCTGCCCTCAGCAAGAGCGGCCAAACTCGAGCCGGTCAGTGTTCTCAGAGACAGCAGTCTGTAGTGTCACATCTCATGCAGCAAGGTTTGTTCGGGATGCTGTAACAGGTACAGCTTATAGTAAAGCCCTCTTTTTGCAAGAAGCTCCTGATGGTTTCCGGTTTCTCTGACCACTCCTTTGTGCAGGACAATAATCCGGTCGGCTTTCTGCACGGTTGAAAGTCTGTGGGCAATAATGATAGAGGTGCGCTCACTCATGAGCCGGGCGGTTGCCGCATCAATAAGTGACTCGGTTTCAGTATCAACCGAACTGGTGGCCTCATCCAAAACCAGAATTTCCGGATTGTAGAGAAGTGCACGAACGAAAGCAATTAACTGTTTTTGACCGGACGAGAGTCCGGTGCCGTTTTCAAGAACCCTGTATTCGTAACCGCCCGGAAGTTGCTGAATAAACCGGTCCGCCCCCACAACCCTTGCCGCTTCAAGCACCGCTTCTTCAGTCACATCCGGATTCCCGAATGCAAGATTCTCTTTTATGCTGCCGGAAAAGAGGAAAACATCCTGCATCACAACACCCACAAGTTTTCTGACCGAAAGTTCAGCGATCTCCTGCAACGGGATCCCATCAATGGTCACCGAGCCTTTTGAAAAGGGGTAGAGCCTGGAAAGTATATTGATCAGCGTCGTCTTTCCACTGCCTGTGGCGCCGACAATGGCAATCTTCTCTCCATGCCTTATGCTCATTGAGATATCTTTCAGTACCCAGTTGTCACTCTCATAAGCAAACCAGACATTTCTGAACTCAATGCAATCGTTGAACGACTCAAGATTGTTCAGTTTGGACTGATCCTCTCTTCCCTCCTTTTCGTCCAGGAGGCGAATAATGCGGTCCGAGCTTGCAATAGCAGTCTGAATAACATTGAATCGGTCAGAAAGATGCTGAAGCGGACGGAAAAACAGCCAGATATACTGAACAAACGATACGACGACACCGATTGAAAGATCAGCCCTGAGGAGTCGTACGCCACTGTACCATATTACAAGACCGGCCGCAGCCGAGCTCAGCACTTCAATCAGCGGGTAGTAAATCGAGAAGTAAAAGACGGTACGGATATTGGCATCACGGTGATCGGCATTGATAGCCGCATATTTAACCGCTTCGCGCTCTTCACGATTAAAAAGCTGCACAATAGTCATGCCGGTGAGATGTTCCTGAAAAAAAGTGTTCAGTCTTGCGATGTGGGTGAGCACATCCTGAAACGCTACTCTGACCCTGTTTTTGAAGGCGATTGTGGCATAAATCATAAGGGGAAGGATGGCAAGCACAATAAGTGTCAGTTGCCAGTCAATCCAGGCCATCAACACAACAATGAAAAGGAGCTGCAACAGATCCCCCATAATAGTAATGATTCCGCTGGAGAGCATCTCGTTCAGCGACTCGACGTCATTGGTTGTCCGGGTAATCAGTCTTCCGATCGGGTTGCGGTCAAAAAAACGTGCAGGCAGTTTCTGCAGATGGGTAAAAATATCCATCCGGATATCAAGAACGGCCTTTTGTCCTATAATCTGTGTCAGCCAGGTCGTGATATATTGCTTGATACCGTCAAGAAGAATAGCCGCAGCAAGAAAAATACTGACGACGGTCAAGCCTTTGAGATCACCCCGGGCGATATAGTCGTCGATTGCAATTTTAGTCAGATAAGGTCGCAGCGGGCCGAGAAAAGAGCCTGCGATGGTGATGGCAACGGCGATTGCGACAAGTTTATTGTATGGCTTGATGTACGTGAAAAGACGGGAAACAATGTAGCGGTCAACCGAACTTTTTCTCTCTTTTTGTAACGTATCGTCCTGCTGTGGCCGGAAACTTTTTTTTGTCGAGTTGTTACTCATGGGTCAATTTCCGAGAGCTCTTTTCTCGATTTCATGTTTCAGTTCGTTGGCCAGCGCCTCGGCCCTCTCTCTTGTCGGCGCCTCGGTATAGATTCTCACCACAGGTTCTGTGTTTGACGGCCGTAAGTGAACCCAACTGTCAACAAAATCAAGCTTAAGGCCGTCAAGCATGCAGGAATCAGCGTTTTCATACAGGAGGGCAATATCATTAAATATTTTTTGAAGTGATTCACGACTTGCATGGCCAAGGACTATTTTTTGCTTTGACATAACATAATCCGGAAACTGACGGCGGAACTGAGAGAGCAATCCACCATTGTTTGCTGAACGCCAGAGGGCAAATGCCTGAACAATAAGGGCAATGCCGACTAATGCGTCACGTCCATAGTGCAGTTCAGGTAAAATGACTCCACCATTCCCTTCACCACCGATAACGGCATGTTGTGCTTTCATCATCTCACTGACGTTAACTTCACCAACTTTTGAGCTGTAACACGCCACCCCGTATCGACTGGCAATATCACGCAGTGCCCGACTGCTTGAAAGATTGTTAGCCACAGCTCCGGGGTTGTGCTTCAGGTAAAAATCAGCACAGGCAACCAGGGTATACTCTTCTCCGAAGAGCGTGCCATCTTCACAGAGAAGTGCCAGCCGGTCAACATCAGGATCAACGATAAGGGCAAAATCGCATTCACTCGCCCTGAGCGCGGCTATGGTGTCAGGTAAATTTTCTTCAATGGGCTCAGGATTTCGGGGAAAAAGTCCCGTGCCGTCACAGGCAAACTTGACAATGCTTTCAATGCCGAGCTTTTCACAGAGTTTCGGAATAATCGCATAGCCCGCTCCCTCGACACAGTCAACAAGAACTTTGAAATGTTCTCTTGTAATTGCGGCAGGATTAATACAAGATAGCTGAAGTACCTTTTCAATATGATAGTCGTCATAGTCGCATTTATGACTCATAGAGCCGAGGTCGTCCCAGCGCGCAGTGACAAATTCCTCTTTTTCAGCAATATCAAGAAGTTCAGCTACCTCTTCAGCGCTTAAAAACTCACCCAGATGGTTGAGCATTTTCAGTGCATTCCATTCGACAGGGTTGTGGGAAGCTGTAATAATAAGGCCGCCATCGGCATGTTCGTTTGTTACGGCCATTTCTACCGTTGGAGTGGTGGCCATGCCGAGATCAATAACATCGCACCCGCACAGGAGCAGCGTATTGCTCACCAGATCACTGATAGCCTTTCCGGTTGGCCGGGTATCCCTGCCAATAACAATTCTGGCTTTTTTTGCATGACTTCTCCGAAGAGTCCAGGCAGCAAAAGAGGTTGCAAAAGCAGTGAGATTTTTTGGAGTAAGGCTTTCGCCAACGACTCCTCTTATCCCGGAAACGCTGATCATCAGGCTCATAAGCGCAAGGTTATCTTGGTGAAGATTTCGCCCAATATAAGAAAAAAGAGGTATGAAGAGCATTGTTGAGATATCAGACAAGCCGTTTCAGGGGTGCGAAATGAGGGCGTATATGATGCGAAGATACAGGCCTCTCTCACGCTCTTTATTTTTCTTGTTTGCCTTTTGATTTGTTTCTTTTATATTACATGCCTTTTGTTATTCAACACTATTATATTCTAACAGTAAGCGTATATGCCTTTACACAAATCGGCTGAAAAAAGACTGCGGCAGTCAGAAAGAAGAAATGCCAGGAACAGAGCGAGGAAAAAAGAGCTGAAAGTTCTTGTAAAAACCATGCAAAAACTGATTGATACCAGCGCAGACAAGGCTGTCGTTGAAGTCGCCTACCGCTCGGCTGTGCAGAAGCTTGACCGCCTTGGGGTAAAGAATTATATACACGCCAATAAAGCTTCTCGAAAAAAGTCTCAGTTGACGCGTCTTTTGAACAGTTATGTGAAGGCTGACAAAGAGTAGCAATAGACTGGCCATGCCAGAAGTTTTCTTCATTGTCTGAACCGGACTGGATGACATTATCAGTCCGGGATTCAATATAATCTCTCATGTTTGCATATTTTCGCGGTAAACTGGTGTCAGTTTTGCCTGAGGAAGCAATTGTCGAAGTTTCTGGTGTTGCATATCGGCTTCTGATTTCTGCAACGACGAGCCGCCACTTGCCTGAACCCGGAAATGAAGTGCTTCTTTTTTCACATCTTTATGTCAGGGAAGATGCCCTGCAACTTTACGGATTTTCATGCGAAGAGGAGCGCCAACTGTTCCGGTTGCTTTTACTGACGTCTGGTGTTGGCCCAAAGCTGGCGCTTGCTGTCCTTTCCGGGTTGCAGGTACAGGATGTTCATGATGCTATTCTGGCCAATTCCCCTGAAAGACTTTATGGTATCTCCGGAGTTGGCAAGAAAACCGCAGCAAGGATTATCCTTGAGTTGCGGGATAAAATTCTGAAACTGACTCCATCCGGGGGCATTGCCTCCACCGCTTCGATTCAGACGGCCAGGTTGCGTGAAGATGCCATCAATGCTCTTGTGACGCTTGGATTTTCAAGGATCACCGTCCAAAAAGCAGTTGTCAGCATTCTGGAAAAAAATGCCGGGCTTACTGTCGAAGAGGTGGTCAAATCAGCGCTTGTTTCTATTCATAACAATTAGTAGTTCACGGTGACCTACCAGGACGCTCTCGATTTTCTCTATCCTCTCCATCGGTTTGGAATCAAGCCCGGACTTGATCGTGTCACTTCACTGCTCAATTTCCTGGGGTCACCTCATAAGCGACTGGGTCTGATTGTCCATATTGCGGGCACGAACGGGAAAGGAACGGTTGCGGCTGCACTGGCCTCGATTTTTCAGGCCAGTGGCAGAAAAACAGCACTCTACACATCGCCTCATCTTGTTGATTTTACAGAAAGAATTCGTATCAATGGTGCGCAGATTCCGCGTGAGTGCGTAGCTCAGTATTGTTCTTTGTTCAAAGATGCTGTTGTTGAGAACCATTCCACTTTTTTTGAAGCGACGACGGCCATGGCGTTTGCCTGGTTTGCCGCTGAAGGAGTTGATGTTTCCATTATAGAAACAGGTATGGGAGGTCGGCTTGATGCAACCAATGTTGTTGATGCTGATTACGTTGTTATACCAAGTATAGGTCTGGATCATACAGCGTGGCTTGGTGAAACTCTTGAGGATATTGCGACTGAAAAAGCGGCAATTATAAAAAACGGGAGCAGGGTCTTTACTGCGGTCAGTCATCCTGAGGCATTTATGCCGATCCAGAACATGGCGGAGTCATGCAGGGCTCCACTTTTTGTTGCCGCAAGAGATGCGGTCAGCCGGGTTATTTCTGCTGAGCCGGGAATGCTTGAGCTTGAAGTCAGGACGGCCTTCAGTCACTATCCCATGCTGAAAGTGCCTCTGACAGGCTCTTTTCATGCCACCAATGTTTCTCTTGCAGTCATGGTTTCTGAAAATGCGGGAATTGCAGCGGAACATATTTCTTTGGGCCTTGAAAGGTTATTGCAGACAGGCTACAGAGCCAGACTTGAGCGGATTGGCACCTCTCCGATGGTTCTTCTCGACGTATCGCACAATCCTGATGGTATGCGGGCAACGGTCAATGCGCTTTGTTCATTCCGGCAGGCATTTCGCCGGGTGCATGTTGTGCTTGGACTGGCTTCAGACAAAGATGCGCATGCAATTATTCGCGAGCTTTCTCGTCTTGACTGCAATTTTGTACTGGTCAATATTCCATCCGAGCGAAGTGTTCCGGCGGAAACGCTTTGTTCTTTGTGCCACCAGATGGGAGCCGAGGCAACGATCAGCAGTCATGGGCGGGAAGGGCTGGGTTTTCTGCTTGAAAAAGCCGGAAATGATGATCTGATTCTGGTGACAGGTTCTTTCTATCTGGCAGGTGACATTATTGCTGCATATATATCATAAAGCAATATCTGGAAATGCGTGTTTTTATGGATATTTTTTTATATTTGATCCAAGTTACTGAGATTCATTCATGTACTTAGAAGAAATTCCTTTCCATAATTCCTTGTTGTGATTATCCCGTTTTCAATTATAGATATTCTTCCCCTTTCATATTCTTTTTCCTGCTTTCATGTTACATGACAGAGCGTTAAAGGTAATTTCCGTTATTGATTCGTGGCGTTGACCACGAAGCTGGATGCCCCATAAACGTGTGGGGTTTAGTCCGTACTTTTTCTTTGGCTTTTTTAACAAGCGTTGAATACTAATATACAATGTCGAACAATTCGATTTTTAAAGGTCTGGACATTAATATGCTCCAGAAAAAAAAGGTTGCTGAGTTGCATGCTTTAGCCAAAGAGTTGGGGGTGATGGCTGCGGGCTTACGAAAAGAAGAGTTGATTTTCAAGATTATTGAAGCTCAGTCCCAGAAGAATACCGATTCTGAAAGCGGTAATGTCATGGTTAATACCGGTGTTTTGCAGGTTATCCCTGAAGGTTATGGTTTCTTGCGATCCGCCAATTACAACTATCTCTCCTCCCCTGATGATATTTATGTCTCTCCCTCTCAGATCAAACGTTTTAACATGCGAACGGGAGATACGGTATCAGGTCAGGTAAGGGCTCCAAAAGAGGGTGAGCGATTTTTTGCTTTGCTGAAGATAAATACGATTGATGGCAACGATCCTGAAATTACAAGAGAGAGGCCTTATTTTGAAAATCTGACACCTCTTTTTCCTCGTGAACGTCTCAAGCTTGAAACAAAACAGTCTGAAGCCTGTGGACGCATTATGGATATTTTCACCCCGATCGGAAAAGGACAGCGCGGATTGATTGTGGCACAGCCGAAAACCGGCAAAACCATGCTTCTGCAGAT
>CAILXE010000200.1 GCA_903838095.1 uncultured Chlorobiaceae bacterium | reverse complement strand
TTGAGCCCTTGAATAGCCTCAAGCGCCACCTTGGCTTTAAAGTCACTGCTGAAAATTTTTCGTGTCTTTTTTGTCATTACCTGCTCCTTTTGGGGCAAGTTAACAACTTAAACCACTGTCTAAAAATCGGGGTCCACTATAGTGCAAGTACCAAGAGCTATTGGACGCCACTGAAAAGCAACTACAGAAAATTTGTCATGAGGTTTTCAACGCCGTACAAAAAACCACTGAGTGCATCGGATATTGATCGAAAGGTTGGCAAGATTATCAGTGGGTATAAAATGGCCAAACACTTTGAGATATCTATTGCTGATGCAGTGTTTTACTTCAAGAGGAAAGCTGAATCAATCGCACGAAAAGCGGAGCTGGCTGGCATCTATTTTATTCGTACCAGCAAAAGCCGACAGAACCTGTCGGCAAGACAAGAAAGAGCGCGATCCGATCAAGCCTGCAACCTCATCGAAATCGGCAAAAAAGAAAAAAGCCTTCGCGGTATTGGCCCAGCCAAAGGTAGTCACTGGAAAGTTTTGCAATGATCAGCTCAAGGCTGGAACTGGTTCAGCATCCCGGATAATATCACAGGCTTGTGAGAGTTCTGCGTCTCTCGTTCAGAGTTTCCGATGATGGGCATCTGTTGTCTCTACTCTTCAACTTGAACATCAGAAATCAGTTGACCAGAGATTATGTTATTGCGTATCATTCAGTCGCGCCACTGCTTTGGCAAACTCTTCAAAATCCTGAAGATGTGCTGTGGCAATGGCGAAAACGATTGCCCAGTTGATGGACTCATAATTATGAACCGTGAGGTTACGAAATCCTACTGCCTTTTTCAGGCGATCGGCCAAATCGGCAGTAATTATTCCGACTTCACATAAAATATCAAACGTTTTTCCCATGGAAGCGGGAGGGGGAAACTCACTGCCTGCAACCAGATATCCACACACATCTGAACAGCACGAGTGAAGTTAAGGGAGAGAATATCCTGGGCATCGCAATCGGAGCCAAGCACTGCGGCACTTTTGGGGCATTTCTCTTTAACCCTTTGGATTGAGCGACGCAGAGACTCAAGCTTCTGTTCAATTAACGGCCAATCCATGCCTCTCTCCTCTCTCTCAGAATTCTTCGCTGATACGGCACAAAATCCTCCTGATTATAAAGATGTTTGAGCACCAACTCAGCAAAAAGCGTATCACTGCCAACTATTCGCCTGCCTCCGGCGATGATCTGACCCAGCAAGGGTTCACCAACAGTTGACAAATCAATCAAGTCAACAGGGCGTCCTGTTACTTTTGCCAGGTCTGAAATCAGTTCGATGGTTTCCTCAACGTCAAGCGGATGATCAGCGCCGACCGCCAGATCAAGATCACTCTCAAAACGAGCTGTGCCTTTAGCCAGCGAGCCAAACAACAACGCAAGACGAATAGCGTGGTGGCGTTCGAGCACCTGGCTGAGCTGTGTTTCGATACTCTCTCTCATGCTATGGTGGTTCTGTTCTCCATTTTTTCTTTATATCCTCAGCAACTCAAGTAACTCTGCAATAACCGAGTAATTCTTTTCCTACAGAATATATTGATTTTGTCTCTCTCCATCACAGGATATAACGCAATTCTGCGTTTCGAGTTCAGGGTTACCGATAATAGCAACCATTGCAATACCGGCTATGTTGAAAAAATTGACGGGCAAAGAATCGAGGTGCGCATCGCTGATACCGAGCATCAATCAGCTCGATATAATGGAGTGGATGTGCATGAGGGATTGCTTCTTTGGGACAACAATAACAACTGGAAACATGTTGAGTAAATTCAGCCCAGAGAAGTGGCCTCATCTATCCAGTTCAGATAATCACCAAAGCCGCCAGTAATCGAGAGTTGCACAATTTCCGGGATTTGATACGCATGATTTTTTCGGATAAAATCTTCAAGTTCCGGGTATTGAGATTTTCGCGCTTTTATAAACAGCAGGCATTCTGGCTCATTGCAAGCCTCCCCTTTCCAGAGATAATAACTTCGTATCTGCTGCACTTGTACACATGCTGCAAGTTTTTCGACCACAATCTTCTTTGCCAAATCCTCCGCTTGTTCTGCGGTGGCTACGGTGGTTAACACGACACAATAGGCTGTATCTGCATTCATGTCTGATGATTTAAATCGTTGAAGCAAGTTTACGCCAGCCCCTTGAGATACAGCAACCGCCTCTCTTCAGGAAATCGTTCAATGGCATAGCGGAGCATCACCCTTGGCATCCGGAGGTAATGACGCTGGAGAAATGACTCGAGGAGAGGCAGGTCGCGCTTGCCAACTTCGCGGAGCATCCAGCCTGTCGCTTTGTGGAGCAGCTCTTCCGGGTCATCAAGCAGAAGCTCGGCAAGGGCAAGCGTATCCTCAAACTCACCTTTCCGGATAAAATGAAAGGTGGCGGTGATGGCAATCCTTCGCTCCCACATACTCGGCGACACGGCAAGCTGGTACAGCAGCGCTCTGTCACGCAAGTGCAAAAAAGCGCCAACAAGATACTGCGCCGAAATATCGACAAGATCCCAGTTGTTGATCAAGCGGGTATGTTCCAGATAGATCTCATGGATCTGCTGACGGACTGCCTCATTACCCTTCTCAAACCGACGCATGAGCAGCAGAAGAGCAAGCAGGCGATCCTCATGATAAGCAGATTCGAGCAGCCGGATAACCTCCGGCAATGGCGTGCCATCAAGCGAAGAAACCATTTTTCTCAGCACCGGCACACGAATGCCGCGAAAAAGATCGCCTTCGGCATATTCGCCTGGGCCAGTCTTGAAAAACTTCCGGGCAAACCGGGCCGCCTCGGGGTTTGAGAGCGCTTCAAGTTGTTTTATGATAATGGATGCCGTGGAATTCATGACCATTTTTTCTCTCAATATATGGACTGATTGGACGATTTGGTAATTTTTGTGCGCCGGAGATCTCGCCCCCAAGTCCATCAAATTTCAAGAATCATACCCATCGCTACCAATATATCGCCCCTGCGGAGCTAAGTTTTACGCCTGCTCCGCAAGTGCGCTCCATCGGGCCATCTCCTTTTCGAGCTGCTGCTGGATGCTCTGAAGCTCTGCGCCAAGCTTCTGCTGCAAGGCAAAATCGCTTCCAGCCGCTGCAAGTTGCGCCGCTATTTCAGACTGACGACTCTCAGCCACTTGAATTGAACGCTCAAGCTGCTCAAGTTCACGTTTCTCCTTGCTGGAGAGTTTGCTCTGCTTCGGCAAAACAGGCGCCACTGGTTTCGGCACTTCGACCACTTTCTTCAACGGTTTTGGCTCACCTTTTCCCTCCGATGCCTTCAGTTCAAGATAGAGCGTGTAGTTACCGGGATAGCGACGAATAGTGCCATTCTCCTCAAAGGCAAAAATGTACTCAACCGTGCGATCAAGAAAATAGCGGTCATGGCTCACCACCATCAGGCACCCCTGATAACTGTCGAGATAATCCTCAAGCACCCTCAGTGTCGGAATATCGAGATCGTTGGTCGGCTCATCAAGCAGAAGCACATTGGGCGAACCGATAAGCTGCCGCAAAAGATAGAGGCGCCGCCGCTCTCCACCGGAAAGGGTACGAACATAACTGTACTGGGTGGACGGCGCAAAAAGAAAGCGCTCAAGCATTTTTGAGGCAGAGAGCACCGTTCCATCCTTTGTGGTAATCTGTTCAGCCTCAGCCTGGATGCACTCAATCACCCGCTTGTCATCGTCGAGACCACGGCTCTGCTGATCGTAATAGCCGATTTTCACCGTCTTGCCCATATCAATATGGCCACTGTCAGGCTTGACGCGCTCGGTAATCATCTCAAACAGCGTGGTTTTACCAGAACCATTCGGCCCGATAATACCGATGCGATCTCCCTTTTGCAGATGATATTCAAAATCGCGAAGCAGCACCTTGTCGCCGTAAGACTTTGATACCTTGTGAAACTCTATGATCTTATCGCCGAGACGTCCTGCGCCAAGACCGATATCAAGCTCCTTTGTTTTCTCCTTTTTCGGAGCATAAACCAGACTTTCGGCCCGGAGCATACGCGCCTTCTGTTTGGTGGTTCGCGCCTTGCAGCCACTGCGCATCCAGTCGAGCTCCTGGCGGACAAGCGCCTGACGCTTGCGATCGTCACGTATCGCCTGCTCCTCCTGCTCCGCTTTCTGTTGCAGATAGCTTGAGTAGCCACCGGTAAAGGTGGTTGCTGTGCGGCCATCAAGCTCAAGCATCCTCGTCGCCACACGGTCAAGAAAATATCGGTCATGAGTAATAAGAAGCACCGCGCCCTGATAGCGACGGATATACTGCTCAAGCCA
>CAILXE010000199.1 GCA_903838095.1 uncultured Chlorobiaceae bacterium | reverse complement strand
AGTGCAAGATTTTAAGTTAACTATATTTCCATATAATCCAATCTGCACTTCTAAAAAAGACATTCATGAATGATTTTCTGCTTTGGTGGCAATCGTTGCCATCACAAATGAATCCTGTCATTTTTTCTCTTGGTACATTTTCCATTCGCTGGTATGGCATGATGTATGTTATTGCATTTATTGTTGTCTATCTGCTGACCTGTTATCGTCTTGAAAAAGAGAAGCTCTCATTTAAGCGCCCATTTGTCGGCGATGCACTTACGTGGGCAATGGTTGGCGTTGTTTTGGGAGGAAGAATTGGCTATATCCTGTTTTACGGAATGAGTTCATTTCTGGCCGATCCTCTTGGCAGCATTATTCCTTGGGTATCTTCTTCAGGGGGATGTCATTTTTCAGGTATTTCCGGCATGTCATACCATGGCGGAGTCATTGGTGTCGTTATTGCCTTTCTGGCGTTTTCCCGATCGCAGAACAGAGGATTTTTTGAGACGTTTGACCTGTTCATTCCCACGATTCCTTTAGGCTACACATTCGGCCGTCTTGGCAACTTTATCAATGGTGAACTCTATGGGCGGGTGACTAATGCTTCAATTGGCATGTATTTTCCAGATGCGCCCACACACGAACTTCGGCACCCCTCTCAGCTTTATGAAGCCTTCTTTGAAGGGATTGTCCTTTTTCTTGTACTCTGGCTTCTTCGAAAAAAGTCAATATTTCCTGGATTTCTCTCAGCCGCCTACCTTTTTGGATACGGATTTGTCCGCTTTTTTATCGAATATTTTCGTGAACCCGATGCCCAGCTCGGCTTTGTACTGCTGAACTTTTCTATGGGTCAAGTGCTTTGTTTTCTCATGATGATCGCCGGAATCGGAGTCTTTTTCATCACAAGAAAGTTATCTGTAAGCTCAGCAAAGGTATAGAGACGGAATCAACCCTTGCAATGGCGATTAGTTATGCTGTCGTGATTTTGGTTTACGGAGAAAAATATAACCAGTAAGAGCGATAAGGGCTCCTGCAATTCCCCACAGGTAGAGTGCAAAATGCGCTCCTCCTTCGTACATGCTGACGATGCCGAAAAGAAAAAAGATCACTGCGGCACCAATTTTGATGATGTTTTCGGGCAGCCTCGCACCGAGCATTTTTCCCGCAACAATGGCAAGACCGTCAGAAATAACCATTCCGATGGTTGAACCAAGCCAGACTGGCAGAAACGGATGAGTTGATGCGAGAGTGATAGTGGAAAGCATGGTTTTGTCACCAAGTTCTGCCATGAAAAAGGTCGAAAAGACCAGCCAGAATGGATTGATTCCTGTTTTGCAGCACTCTTCTTCATCATCAAGAGTGTCGCCTCGCAGTGTCCAGAAACCAAAAGCGATAAAGGCAATACCAGCCACAAATTTGATCCATTCAGTGGGCAATTGATCTCCAATAAACCAACCTATTCCGGCTGAAAAAACATGAATAGCAAGGGTTGCCCAGAAAATACCCCATAAGACGACTCCGGTATTGTAGCACGTGGCAAGAGTCAGAGCAACAAGCTGGGTTTTATCACCAAGCTCAGCCAGAAAAATCATGACAAGAGAAAGCCAGAACGCGTCCATCTGATGGGTGTATTGGTTATGTGTTTCCCTGAACATGCAGGGTTTTTTGAAAAAACTGACCACAAGTATAGAGCAATACATGGGGATGTACAAGCAGAAAAGTGCAGCTTCGCTCTGTTTCTCCTGAAAGAGTTTGCATCCAGGTATATTTCTGATGAATTTACAGCAATCAACAGCCTTGAGAAGAGATAATTTTTCAAAAAATGAATGCCGAAATGCCCATATCAGAAGTAAGAAAAGCGATTGAAAACGATATGCCGAGATGCACGGAGCTTCTTGGAATTTTGTTCAGCCAGGAGCATGAGTTTACGCCGGATGCTGACGCTCAGTCAAGAGCTCTTTTAATGATTATACGACAGCCGGAACTTGGGCAAATATTTGTCATAGAAATGGACGGGGTCATTCAGGGAATGGTGATGCTGCTGTTTACGGTCAGTACTTTTCTTGGTAAAAAAGTTGCTTTGCTTGAGGATATGGTTGTGGCCCCTGCATGGCGAGGCAAAGGAATTGGCAAACAATTGATTGATTATGCTGTCGATTTTGCTCGCCGTGAAGGGTTCGGGCGCATAACCCTCCTGACCGACAGTGATAATGCTGCTGCACAGCAGTTCTATTTTTCAAGAGGTTTCACGAAATCAGAGATGGCCGTTTTCAGAAAGCTTCTTGACTGATAATGTGCTGTGATGCAACTTGCTGACTCAGTTCGTCTTGAGGTCAAGGGAGCTGCTTGCGGCAATCAATGCCGCTTTTCGAGCCGGGTAGAGGCTGACTGCGACACAAAGCATGATTGCCGTGATTCCTACCACGATAAAATCACCGCTTTGCATGTCGATTGGATAGGAGTGAATAATAAACGCACTTTTTGACGGGAGTTCTACAAAGCCGTACAGTTGCTGCAGCGTGCACACGCCCCATGCAATGAGTGAGCCAACAGCAGTTCCTGCAACGCCAGTCATCCCACCCTGAATGATGAAGATAGCCCTGAACTGCGACTTGTCAAGCCCGAGACAACGAAGGTAAAAGAGTTCCCGCTGTTTGTCGATGGCCGTCATGGCAAGAGCGCCGGTAAGGCTCAGGGCAGCAACAAGAATGATAAGCATCAGAACGCTGAAACTTATCCATTTTTCCAGCTTCATAACAGCAAAAATGTTGCTGTATTTTTCTTCGAGAGTCCTTACTTTGCAGCTTTTTTTCAAGGTGCTCTGTACCAGCAGGTGTCTGAGTTGACTGGTGACCATCTCACGGGACTCCCCATCGCTGACTCTGATATCAACGCCCGAATACTCTCCATTGCCAAGCAGAAGAATACGTTTGGCAAATGTCTCTGAAGCAAGCACATACCGGTCATCAAATACTTTCTGCAAGGAAAACAGTGAAGAAATGGTTGTTTCCGGAATAGTGAGAGCAGGAATCAGATATGGTTGTGATAATGATTCCAGGCCGGATGAGATGAGTTCCGGGCTGAAAATCTTTACTGATTTGAATGGGTAAAGGTTTGTTCTGTAGGCCAGAAGTTCACCGACAGAGATGGTTCCCTCGGTAAAATACGGCACTCTTGCATGGGTCTGACGCATCAGCCTGTGATGAGCGAGTTGGCTGAGTCCTTTCACAAAAACCAGTTCACTCTTGTCCTGACTGGCAAGAATCGCCTGGCCTTCAGCAAACGGTTCTGCTGATTCAACTCCTTTCAGTGCTCGTATTGACTGCAAAAAATTCTCAGATACCATTAACGCTCTGCCAGAAAGAGGAACAAGTTGAATCGGGCTGTCAACTGTTGTAAAAAGATCACGCGCAAGTTTTTGAAAGCCGTTCAAAACGCTCATCACCACAAGCAGGGTGCTGACTCCAATAATGATTCCAGCAAGGCTGATGGCTGAAATGATATTGATAATCCGGAATCGTTTGCGGGCAAAACTGAATCGTTGAGCAATCCATAGTCCAGCGTTCATAAAGGCAAAAATAACATTAAGTTAACTCCCGAGTGCGGTTCCTGGTGTAAGCGAAGCGGCAATTCTTGACGGAATAAAGGCAAACAGCAGGGTAAGCGCCATAACTGCTAATGAAACAGTAGCATAATCGGCCGCATTGATCAACAGTGGAACATTTTTGATGAAATAACTTTTTTCAGGTAAGGTAATCAGGTGAAATCTGAGTTCAAAAAGGGAGAGCGACAAAGCAAGAATATTGCCGGCTGCAATCCCTGAAAGAGAAATAAGAAAAGCCTGTACCATAAAAATCCTGCTGATTTTGCCGGGTTCAAGCCCAAGAGCACTAAGCATTCCTATTTCTCGCGTCTTTTCAATAATCAAGACCAGAAGTGTCGAAATGATATTGAAAACTGCCACGATGGTTATGGTTACAATCAGCAGAGGCGTAATGTTTTTCTGCAGCTTCAGCCATTCAAAAAGATTTGCATAACGATCAAAAACAGTAAAGCCGTAAAACGGAAATCCAAGGGCATCTATGACGTTTTTCACGGTGTTTTGCAATTGATCAAGATGATGGACGTTTGCATCATAGCCAGTGATCATCATGGGATTAAATCGCTGCTGAAGCTCTTGTAAGTTTGCAATAACCACAAAATCATCAAATCCCTCCTGAAGTCCGGTGTTGTAGATTCCCCGGATAACGCCAATTTCAAGATCAAGAGAAGAGAGAAGGTCAACAATGTTTTTATCTCCAGCGACAAGTTTTTGGCCTGACGAATCGCTTCCCAACCCGACAAGCATAACTTTTTGACCTACTTTGAGATCAAGATTTTCGGCCAACGTTTTTCCGGCATAGAGCGAGATCTCTTTACCAGAGTAAGAGCGGGCAATGGTGCCTTCTATAAGAAATTTGTTCAAAAAAGAATTTTGCTGCTCTTCGCCAATTCCCTTGATGCGAACCGGTTTACTGCTCCATGTCTTGTCAAGATCTCCGTTGCGGCTCCGAAGAACAAAGCTTTTTTCCAAAAAAGGAGATGCTTCAGCAATATTTGCACTCTTCACTATCCTTGCGAGATCAGTGCGACGTTCCTGAAAAAGCTGTTCGTCGGGGTAACGTATCTGGAGATGAGCGCTGAAACTGATCAGCTTTTCTTCAACACTTCGTGCAAACCCGTTGACAATGGAAAGAGTCAAAATCAGGGCGGCTGTTCCTACGGCAATACCTGCAACAGCCACCAGAACAATAAAGGTCGGTTTCGAAGTCGAGCGCTTTTTGAATGCAAAACGCCTTGCAATATAAAACTCGGGTCTCATCCCGGAATATTCGGAGGCTCAATTGACGTAAAAACAACAACATTGTTTCTTCCATCAGCTTTCGCCTTGTAGAGAGCCCTGTCGGCATTGCTGATCAGGGTTGACCAGTCAAGCGCATCATCAGGAAAGGTAGCTATTCCAATACTGACAGTAAGCTCTCCAACAGGTTGAGCATCCTCATAAGGAAATTGTCGATCACTGATAATCTTGCGCAGACGCTCCGCGATATCTCTCGCTGTTGATGTGCCCGTTTTTGGAAAAAGAAGAGCAAACTCATCTCCCCCAAACCTTGACGGAACATCATAGGCCCGGCATTGGCTGCTGATGATATCTGCCAGAAGTTTAAGGGCATAATCACCAGCAAGATGTCCGTTGGAATCGTTGTAAAACTTGAAATGATCAATATCAATCATTGCAAGAGAGACTCTGTCATTAAGACGCTTTGCCCGTTCGACATCGATAATGAGATGTTCCTTGAAATGGCGATAGTTGTAAATGTTTGTCTTTTCATCCCGAATATATATTTCATCGAGCTTTTTGTTTTTTTGCTTCAATATCACCACAGAAGTTCATGATCGATCGGGTAATCTGGGTAATGTCATTAGAGTAGTCCATTTCGGTCAGCTCCTTTTTCATCTCCT
>CAILXE010000198.1 GCA_903838095.1 uncultured Chlorobiaceae bacterium | reverse complement strand
TATAGTAGGTAACATAATTTAGTTTATCTTCTCGTCGAAGAATGATGAAATTCTTCCCTTATCTTTCTTCAAACCGCTCATAACATCTTCTGTTCTTGAGCGAAGCTCTGCCTTGCTCGTCGCTGTCGAAGCATTCATCTTCTTCGTCTTTACAAATCCCCAGGCTTTCTCCGTTGGATTAAATTCTGGAGAATAGGCTGGAAGAATTTCCAAACGAAAATTTTTCTTATGTTTCTCCTGAAAGCTGCGGACTACTTTGGCAATATGAATCGGAGCACCATCAACAACCAAAATTATTTTTCGAGAAGGGAATTCTCTTCTCAGCTTTCGAACAAAACGTAAAAATGTTCTTGAAGTGAACGTTTCATCCTCCTGAGTAAGCTCAAAACAGAACCGCCCCTGTTCATTGACGGCCGCCGTAATTCCAACATGCTGCCCTCGTCTACCCGAAACACGCGCAATGGGCGTGATTTTTGGAAACGCCCATGTCTTTCCAACATAGGGTATAAGCGAAATCAGGCTTTCATCTGCATAAAATAATAACGCTTTGGACTTCCTGGCATATGCAAGAATTTCAGGAAGCCTTTTATTCTTCCATTCTCTTACAGCTTTCGGATCCTGCTCAAGTGCTCGTCGTTCTGGCTTCTTCAAATGCATGCCCAAGCGATGCAGAAATCTTGGCATGTGTTTACGGTGATATTCAATTTTAAAGAGTTCTTTAATCAGATGCCGTACCCGAGGCCCTGACCATAAATCTGTTGAATATCCTAACGCCGTTGCTGGACGTCGCAGACAGCGAATCAATTCTTTAAACTGTTCTTCATTTAGACGAGGTTCAACGCCGCAACCTGTCGTTGATTTTAATCCCTGAACTCCATGATCACGAAATGTCCACAGCCACTTATAAACAGCTTGCACCGTCACGCCAAAGGATTGAGCGATGACTGTGATATCAACCTTTGACTTATAAAGATTGATTGCCGCCAAGCGGTAGCCTTCAAGCGCGTCATGTGATAGGGAGCGACCGTCGATTTTCATCAACATCTATTATAGTCGCGCGTCACAGCCTATCAATCATATTTTAAACTAAATTATGTTACCTACTATATGTACCCTCGTATTTCGAACGGAGCAATAGATTTAATATTATCTTGAGGAATCTTTGGGGCATTATCAATCCTCATATTAAGCATCTCTGGATCTAGATCGATACCACCAACATCGTTTGGCTTTAGTGAGCGATCATCAGAATCCAGAACTTGCGTAACTGCGGCATTGGTATCTACGATCTGACTCAATGGGATCGTCCAGTCTGAGACGCTCCCTTTATCCCGGTATTCTTTTATGAGTTCGATCCAAGGATCCCAAAAATTGGAATTAACCAGGATCGCGCGAGTGCGACGCATCTTGCCTGTTTGTACAAGGTCCAGATATTGAAACCACAAAGATAATGTTTCTGTTCCTCCAGGGAAGAAAACATATCCCTGGTCTGCATACGTAAGCATCGTGATCGTAAGAACAGATTCATGCTTGAGATCAAGATATATCTCACTCGAATTGGTATCCCTTAATAAAGTTCCTCCGACGCCAATATTGATCAGCTTAGGCAAAAAGTCCCTGCCCGTGCTCAAACATTCTGCCCGCGCACGGCGAAATCCCCGCTGTACCGCAACTCCCACCCCACCTTCATTAAGGTTAATCATAATATTCAACCCCTGCATCGCTAGGGTATATCCCAATTCCTCAGCCATTTTCAACATTTCAGGCATCTTGATAAATGCCTTATCGAGTGGTGAACCGATCAAAGCGATCGTTGGGCCCAGCATTCTTAACTTGGTCTTTACCTGCATTAGGTCATCCCTGATCTCCCTGGGTTGAAAAACATTTCCATCTTTAAAAGCATTGCGATGGTCTCGGGTATAAATATTGATCGGACCCAAAATGCCATCTAAATCCTTCTCATCGATCAAACGCAGCAACCGTTTCGCCTCGTGCAACAGAAAACCGTCTCGCTCAAGAGCCTGAATATTTATGTCCAACGAACGAAAGAAATCACTCCCGACCATCTCAAGCGGCAAAGTAGGATCCAGAACGTCCCTTTCTTTCTCAAAAAGCATACTAAAAAGTTCGTGTAAAGTACCAACACCTCCATAGTAAAATAAAAAACCTGCCGTGTTTGTACTTTTAAATGCATCTAGCCGCATAGGAAAATGTTTAAAATTAATTAGCAGATCAATATACAGATTTGGCTTCTGTTCATGGGGTAAACCACTTAATGCCAGTCCAATGGAATGACCTCCCCCTTGTTGAGCCCCGTAATTGCCCGCTTCCATGACCCCCGGGCCTCCTCCTGTAACAACACCGAACCCATTCTTGACAAGAAATTGTGCATGTGTATTCACATAATCCGGAGTTCGGCGTGCAGAACCCATGATCCCAACATGGAAACCAGACCAGGATTTCATCGCTTTTACAACTTCAGTGATCTCCTCAACACGTTCCTTGATAAACGTCGAACCAAACCCTTTAGAATGCCCCAGCATCTGCTGAAGTT
>CAILXE010000197.1 GCA_903838095.1 uncultured Chlorobiaceae bacterium | reverse complement strand
GAAGCGCCTCTGCCGCAGACAGCATCTCCATTCGGTTCATCGTTGCATCGGCAAAAGGATGCAGGACGGTATCAACAAATGCCGGAAGAGCCGCTCCATTCCGGCAATAGGTCATAAAATCAATGGAATCATATTTGCTGAACGTCTTGTGATACTCGTATTTGAACAATTCAGACGTCGCAAGCAATCCTTTTTCATTTTTCAGAAATGAGATGATATCAAGTTTTCGGGACTGCCCTACTATTGAGAGCACATTGAGAGGAAACAATTTCGGTGTCTGTCCGAAAACCTCTTCAGGAGCGTTGTTAAAAATCACAGGATATCCAGGAGAGGAAGAAAAAACATCCTGCTTGATGCCGGCAGAAGCAAATATTTCATTGAGGTTGTAATACTGGTCAAAAAACCCATGAAAACCATGTTCCACTGGAAAATGCTCGCCCAGCGCATCAAGATCCCAGCCCGTAAGTTTGCCGCCAAGAGCTGCTGAAGACTCGAGCAGGGTGACATCAAACCCCCTTCGTGCCAGTTCAAGAGAGCTGCTGATTCCCGCCAGTCCACCACCAATGACCACAACCTTTTTTGATACATCGAGTCTCTCTTTCCCCTCAGTACCTTCAGTAATATGATAAAACTCCTTTCTCGGCTGGTAATATCCAATCAGACCGGCTGTTCCTGCGATTGCAACACCTGCGCCAATACCAGTGCGCATGAACAGCTTTTTTATAAACTCGCGTCGTTCCATAAAACTAAAAAAACTTTAACCCATTGGAAATCAATAACCTGAACAATTTGTTCGCGTTTCGAATGCATCTGTTGCGCAAACCAAAAACACTCCTAAAATACTTTCAACACTTATAAATTCTTTCTTACAACAGCTCTTTTTTGGGAATCTTTGGAAATTTGAGGAGATCCATAAACCAGTTGAACATGTCCGCAAGAAAATGAAATGAACTTTTGAGAGTATGTTCAAGATGCTGGAACGTTTCAGGGATATGACCTCCGCTGACATACAGATATGCAGAATAGAGCACAAAAAGAGCTGCCATAACAAGAACGACCTGCGCAACTTTTTTAAGAAAAGAGAACAGGATCATGAACGATATGATAATGGCACAAACAAACAACACGGGATGATGGTAAAGATAGGTAACCGTTTTTTCCATAAGAGCAGATGTTTCTGTTAAAGGTATTGCAGCAAAACATCAGCAACTCTGGATGAGGGGGAGAGTTCTGAGAGTTTTGAGCGTGCAGCAAGCAATTCCTGACGCATGGCGCCGGCAAGATAGGGATCATCGAGAATCATTCGGGCATGGCGATATATCTCAGTACCGCTTGCCTCATGCTGGAGCAACTCCGGCACAGCTCTTTCAGCACTCATAAGCCCTTTGGTGACAATATTTGCCAATGATATATTTTTCAGTTTGACCAACTGACGGCCTATAAAGTAATTTAACCACCCTGTTTTGTAAAGCACAATCATTGGCACACCAAAACAAAGTGATTCAAATGTTGCTGTTCCTGAAGTTACCATAACCAGCTCACTATACTGCATGACTTCATAGGCTGAACACTCGACAAAAGAAAGGTCACGGTATTGCGACAAAAAACGGGACATCTCTTCGTCAAGATTTGGAGCTCGACCGAGAAGAAAGACGACAGGGTATTGGTGACTCAGTAAACGGGCAGCTTTAAGCATTTCAGGAAGAATGTGGGCAATCTCCTGATTGCGACTTCCAGGAAGAAGACCGATCAGACGGGTTTCAGGAGGAAGAGTATGTTTTTTTACAAACAAAGATTTATCCGGAAGAGTTATTTCACCAAGCTCTTCAACAACAGGATGACCGACAAATTCGGCTTTAATACCATGCTGGCTGAAAAATGCAACCTCGAAATCAAAAATAACAAGTAACCGGTCAACATGAGACCTGATCGTTTTTACTCTTCCCTCTTTCCATGCCCAAACCTGGGGTGAAATATAATAGATAACCGGAATTCCCTGTTTATGGAGAAAACGGGCCATAACAAGGTTCATGCCCGGATAATCAACAAGGAGAGCCGCAAAAGGCTTTTCACGGAGCACTGCCCTCTTCAGATCGTCAATAACCTTCCGAAGGAACCCTGCGTGTTTCAGCACATCAACCATTCCCATGATACTCATCTGTCCGGTATCATAAAGCAGGTCGGCGCCAAGTTCCCGAAGCTTTGAACCACCAATACCGAAAACCCGTACATCAGGCCGTGCTTTCAGGAGTTTAGCGATTACTCCGGCGGCATGCATGTCGCCGGAGACTTCTCCCGCTAAAACAAAAAGCTTCCTGGTCATTAAAAAAATGAGATAATTGGATGAACGATATGGAATCCGTAACTTCTAATATATCTATTTATTTTTGTTCAAAATTAATTGATATATATCGTGCTTTAATTATATCAACAACAATTAAGAATGCAAATTAAATTTGGGACGGACGGGTGGAGAGCTATTATTGCAAAGGATTATACTTTTGATAATCTGAAACTTGTAGCGCTTGCATCAGCTCGCTATTTTCTTGGCCATCCAAACAGGTCAAAAGGTGTCTGTGTTGGCTACGATACCCGCTTCATGTCAAAAGAGTTTGCCGAATATACCGCGAATGTTCTTTCTTCTCAGGGCATCAGAGTGTTTCTCTCAGATTCTTTTGTTTCCACACCTGCAGTATCCCTCTATACGAAAGCAAAACAGCTTGCTGGAGGCATCGTTATTACAGCATCCCACAATCCGGCTTTATATAATGGTTTTAAAATCAAGTCACCTTTTGGCGGTCCTGCACACCCGGAGGTGATCGCTGAAATCGAACACAATCTGACGTTGACAGACTCTGCAACAATTATTGTGCCTGACAAAAAAATGATTGAGCTGATTGATATGAAAGGATATTACGTCAGCCATCTGAAATGCAGCATAGATCTCCCGCTGATCCGCGAATCAAGAATAAAAATTGCGCACAATGCCATGTACGGAGCAGGGCAGGATCTTATCTCAAACCTGTTTGATGAATCAATGCTCAGTTGTTATCATTGCAGCATTAACCCCAGTTTCGGTGGGATTAATCCTGAGCCAATGCCTCAGTACATCAAAGAGTTTATTGAGTTTTTCAACGAGGTTGAAACAGATGTCGCAATCATTAATGACGGAGATGCCG
>CAILXE010000196.1 GCA_903838095.1 uncultured Chlorobiaceae bacterium | reverse complement strand
GACAAATTAGGTCCAAGAGCCCCGCCATCCAATCCTACCTGATGACAGGATCTGCAACCTTTGAGGTCGTAAAGCGCCTTGCCTTTACTGATCTGTTCAGGCAGGGTCATCGTCGTTATCGTCGGTATTGCCTTCGGAATATCGGGTGTAACCAGTTCCTGCTGGAAGTAGTTGACCACAACATCCACATCCGACTTGTTGGTATCCTCAACCCTCTGTTTGCCAAGATTAAACTTCGGCATCGTTATCTTTGCCACTGGCTTGCCCAATGTCAGCCCAAGCTTTGGCATCTGCTGAAGCAGAGGGCGTATAACATCAGGATTGGCAAGGAATTTACGAATCCACTTCTCCTGAAGCTTGCTGCCGGCAATTGAGAGATCAGGAGCATAATCAGCACCGATACCTTTAATTGTATGGCAATTGGTACACTTGACATCAGCAATAACCTTCGCAAAATCTCCGGTGAATTTATACCCTTGCACCCCTGCCATACGGTCTAACTCCTGACGTGACGGAACCATGAAACGTACTGGCACATTTGCATCGGTAAATCCATAGAGCACCGATGCCAGTTCATTAACCTCCGATTCTGCAAGGCGGAAATCGGGCATCCTCAGGCCAAGCCTGAATCCTCTCGGATCTCTCAGCTTCTGCTTGAGATAACTCAAACGATCGTTTGGAATTGCTTTTGCAAGCTTTCCAAAATCAAGCATCTCAAGCGGCTTGCTGCCAATTGAGGAGAGCTCCGTTCCAATCTTTTCACGCATTTCGTCTTTTCTCAGAAAGCTGACTCCCTGGCTTTTCAAGGAAGGTGCAATCTGAACCATCTCTTCCATACCCTGAAGCTTATGACAGCCATAACAACCATATTGCTGAATCAGCTCTTTTCCTTTCTTGATTGATGCCGCCTTGATTTCAACAGGCTGGACATACTTCGCTTCTGCTTCATCGTCCTTATACTCGCTGATGATATATTCTACCAAAGAGTTGATCTCCTCATCAGTAAAGCGAAAACGGGGCATCTTGGTGCCTGGGAAATAGGCATTTGGATTCTTGAGCCACCTGAACAACCACTCCTTGTTTACCTTGCTTCCCACTTTGCTCAAATCAGGCGCATAAACCTTGATATGATTACCACCCCTGCCGCCTGTAGAATGGCAGAGATTGCAACGTGCCTGACTCCACAGTGTCTTGCCTTGCTCGACAAGCTTGGCATTCGGTTGAGTATTTGCATAATCAACATCATGACGGGTGGTACCGGACATACTGAACAGATAGTCAGCAATAGCTTCAGCCTGGGCCTGGGTAAAGAAAAACTTCGGCATCCTGGCAGTTGAGAAGTATTTCTTCGGATCAAGCAGCCAATTAACCGCCCATGAATAATTTACTTTAGAGCCGACCTCGGTGAGTACCGGACCAACATCACCCACTGTCTCATAACCGGGAATCTTGTGACAACTGTAACAACCGTACTTTTTAATAAGCTCAGTGTTGATGCCAATCTGTTCGGCACCGCGAAGGCCCTTGATATCACCATGGCAGTTAAGACATGATGTCTCGGTCATATCACCATCAAGCAACGGTTCATCAAAGTGCTTGATTTTTCCATGTGCTTTTTCGACAGAAGTTGTTGCCCGGCCCTGTCCGCGATGACAGAAGGTACATCCAAACTTTGAAGGATCATGATGATCAAGATAGATAAAGCTCGCAGGGTGCCTGGTGAACGGTTGCATAGCTGAAACCTGACGTTTGCCATCAATACCGATATGACATGACTGACAGCGATCAGCTTTGTCAATATCCTTGATATGCACCTGCTTAATTTCAACAGCTACCTTGTCATTACTTGCAACCTTCTCTTTCAGTTCTTCAAGGCCACGTTTCATATCCTCAATCTCTGCCTTGAGATTAACGGTTGCCGACGTCATCTCATTCAGCGCATTCTTAAGAGCCTCTTCTTTTTTCTGAATCGAAGCCCGGCGCAGATTTATTGAGTCGATCTCTCGCTGGAGAAGATCCATTGTGGCCTTGTATTCGGGTTTTTGTGTCTTGGTGAAGTAATACTCCGACTCAAGAAACCTTCCGCGCGCATTCTGTAGCTCTTTCTGGTTGCTTGCAGCAGTTGCATGAATGTCATCAAACTGCGTTGTCAGTTGCTTATACTTCTCCTGATTTGCGGGACTCTGAAAGACAGCTTCCGCTTTGGCCAGTCTTGCTTCCAATTCTGCAAGCCGTGTGTGCCCACCCGACCTCTGGAAGTCAACAACCGCCTTGCGGTATTCACTCTCAAGCTTGTCGTGCTTCAGTGTCTTGAACTCTTGCTGGTATTTTTTCCATGGTCTCAGGCCAAACTCATCATCCCATACCACCCACAGAGAGAGAGCAAGTAAAACTACACTAAAAAAAACAAAGATATAGACTCTGTTGGATGAATTATTTTTCTGCTCATTCGCCATTTTCAACAGTTTTTTTTGACTTTTAGAATGACCTGTTACCGGATACCTGAAGAGATTAATGACCTGTGATCAAACGTTAAACCAGGGAGTTATCCATATATACTTGATCAGGAAAACCAGCCTTAAAACCATTTTGATCGGTATGGACATCATGGTGATAAACAAAAACATGATAGTGATGTACCGAACCATACCCAGCTTGCTCAACAGCTCAGGGTTATTTTTTTTCCAGTACCGGTAAGGAGCAATCATTCCTCCCGCCAGATAAGAACCGACAACAAAGGCTCCAATAAGAAATCCTGGTAACGATCGTGAATCAATGCCAATAACACTGGTTAAATCTCTTGTTGGTTCAAAAACAACCCTCGCATGATCCCACTCCTGCCATGGCCAGTACCACAACCACCCTGGCCCTCTGAAAAAGACTCCAATGACAATCAGCAACAGCCAAAGGACAAGAAAACCGAATGAGAAAATAATAATAGCATACTTCCTCTCGGCAAACGTGTAGTAGCCATTCCCTTTTGGATTGATATCGATATAGGGAATTGCCAGCAGCCCGACAACGATCAGTGATGGCAAGACAACACCGGCAAGCCACGGATCAAAATAAACAAGCAGCTCCTGAAGTCCGAGAAAGTACCACGGAGCCTTTGCCGGGTTTGGAGTAATCGTCGGATTGGCTATCTCCTCAAGCGGAGCATCAACTGCTATTGACCATATAGTAAGCCCCACCATCACGACAATTGCAATAAGCAGCTCAATGCGCACAAGTGGTTTGAACGTATCAACAAATTTGTCATTTTCTCCGTCCACAGGACGACCGGCAGCAAGAAGCTTGTCATTCTCAAAAGCCTGCTGAAAAGCCCATCCTGTAAAAAAAGTCACCATGATGATCATGATCACAATGGCAATATTATCAGGCTGGGTAATAATTTCAATAAATGGATTCATATTGGACTTTTCCCTGTCTGTTATTTTTGAGGTTTTGAAATTCCGCCATCCTTTCTGACCCGCCAGAAATGAACAAACATCAAGATGATTGAGATCAGCGGAATAGCAACGCAATGCCAGATGTATGATCTGAGCAGCGCATTTCCGCCTACCTGGGCGCCACCAAGCAGTGCAAAACGGATATCATTATATGGGGTAATATGCAGATATTCACTGAATGGCCCCTGATATCCCAGAAGCGGAGTCGCAGCGCCCATATTGGTTCCAACCGTGATCGCCCAGAAGCCGAGCTGATCCCAGGGAGTGAGATATCCGGTAAAACTCAGAAGAAAAGTCAGGACAAGCAGAAAAACACCAATGCCCCAGTTAAACTGGCGAGGGGCTTTGTAGGAGCCGGTCATAAACACACGAAACATGTGAATCATCACCACAATAACCATGAAGTGAGCACCCCAACGATGGAGGTTGCGCAAAATGACACCGAAGGGCACCTGAAACTCAAGATCCTTGATATCGGTATAGGCCTGATCAATTGACGGGTGATAATAAAACATCAGAACAACACCAGTGATAACAAGAAGAATAAAGGCAAAAAAAGTTATGCCTCCCATTCCCCATGTGAAGCGAAGCTTGACGGCGCTTTCACGAACCTGCACGGGGTGCAGATGGAGAAAGACGTTACCGAAAACAGCCTGTGCCCTGTCTCTTATGGAATTTCGGTAATCCCTTCTGAATATGGATTTCCATATCAGATTTTTTCTGACCTTTTCAGTTATCTCTGGTAGGCTTTTCATAGTCCCGTCACTTTTTATTTTCTAAACAGTTACTGATAGCCGCGAAGTTTTTTTAACTGCTTCGCATAGACAGCCTCATCCTTGCGCGAACCATCCGGATTTATCATGACCACTCCAGTCCATGGGCAGTCAATGGCACAAATATTACAACCGGTACATCGATCATCGACTTTCGCTATCCCGTTAAAGTTCAAGTCCGAATCAACGATCGTGATGCAGTGTGAGGGGCAGCTCTGTACACAAATTCGGCATCCAGTACAGAGTTCGGAGATAATTCTTGCCGCTGCCCGTTTATTTACTCCGGTCACTTTCTTCAGGGAAGAGGGAGACGCAGGAGAGACTATCTTTTCATCGGTTTCCATATCCATAGCCTGTGACAATTTCAGTTATCAGTTCCCAATCAAACTCTTAATAAACTCTGAGGATAGACCTCACTCGACTCTTTACCCGGAACTCCCGGAAACTTGATGGTTTTGTCGACCAGCAACTGACCATCTTCAGCCACACTTATCTTGAATCTATCCATCGGTCTTGGCGCAGGACCTTCAAAGTTAAGGCCTGTTATATAGTATCCGCTGCCGTGACAGGGACACTTGAATTTTTTCTGGGAATCCATCCAGCTTGGCGTACAGCCAAGATGGGT